>NZ_JAYMZS010000130.1:0-24432 GCF_035828755.1 Amycolatopsis sp. H20-H5
CCCAACCAGGACACAACAGTGGACAAGCTGGGAACGCCAGCAAGTCAACCACGCCCGCAACCAGCCGACCAGCACAAAACCCACCCCAAGATCACCCCACCAGCCAATCCACGGATCCAGGCTTAGACGCCCTCATGGTGGCCTTCAGGGACTTCGGCTTTGCGCGCCCTCAACCCGTGCTTCAGAGGGCGGCGAGGACCGCGCGCAGCCGGGTGTCGAACTCGCCGGGGGTCTCGGCGAAGCCGATGTGGCCGCCGGGGAACAGCGTGGGCTCGACGCCGAGCCGCGCCGCGAGCGCGACCGACGTGCGTTCGCAGAGCTGGCCGCGCGACTGCTCGCCGAGGCCGATCAGGACGCGGGGCGACGCCGCGCGCAGAGCGGCGAGGTCGGCGTCCCAGCTCACCGTCCCGCGCAGCATGTGCGCGTGCTGGAAGTGGTCGTCGGCGATGTCCTGCGGTTCGCGGGGTCCGCCGAACATCTGCTCGAAAGCGCCTTCGGGCAGGAAAATGTTGGCCTGGGCCAGGAACTTCTTCCACGCGCCCGTGACGTCGCCGGACCGGTGCGTGGCGACGATGTCGTCGGTGCCCGCCAAGAGCCGCTCGCGGTCGTCGAGCAGGGCGAGCAGCGGGGGCTCGTGTGCGATGACGGCCCGGACCAGCTCGGGCCGGGACTGGACGAGGGCCAGCGCGCTGACGGCGCCGCCGCTGGACCCGAGGACCACCGCCGGGCCAGCGTCGAGGTGGGTCAGCAGCCGGGCGAGGTCGCCGGCGCGCAGCTCGGGGGTCGAGTCCTGATCCGGGTCGTCGAGCGGGCTGCGGTTGATGCCGCGGGGGTCGGTGGTGAGCACGGTGTGGTCCTCGGCGAGCAGGCAGGCCAGCGGCTCGAACGACCTCGCGTCCATCGGGGCGCCGACGAGCACCACGAGCGGCCCCTGCCCCCGCACCTCGTGGTGCAGCAGCGCGCCGGGCACGGGGAGGCTGCCGACGGTGGCGGGAATGGTCGACGGCTGGTTCATCGGGATCCTCCTGGTACGCGGCGGAACTGCGAGTTCGTAGGTAGTGACCGCCGCCGTGGGGCAGAATCATCGCTTGTGAGCGAACTTTCTGTGCGGACCGTCGGCGGAGCGGCGGAGGACCCCGACCTCGCCAGGGCCCGCGACGGGGACGACGCGGCGTTCACCCGGCTCGTGGCGCCGCTGCGCCGGGAGCTGCACGCCCATTGTTACCGCATGCTCGGCTCCAGTCACGACGCCGACGACGCCCTGCAGGACGCCCTGGTGCGGGCCTGGCGCGGGGTTTCGCGTTTCGAAGGCCGCAGCTCGCTGCGCTCGTGGCTCTACACGGTGACCACCCGCACCTGCCTCGACACCGCCGAGACCCGCGGCAGGCGGGCGCTGCCGGTCGACCTCGGCCCGTCCAGCGCCCACCCCGTGGTCGGCGACGTGCCGCTGACCGACATCGCCTGGCTGGGCCCCTACCCCGACAAGGGTCTCGACGGTGGCCCGCACAGCCCGGACGCGCGCTACGAGCAGCGTGAAGCCGTCGAGCTCGCCTTCGCCGCCGCGCTGCAGCACCTGCCGGGCAACCAGCGGGCGGCGTTGCTGCTGTTCGAGGTGCTCGGCTTCTCCGCCGCCGAGATCGCCGCGATCATGGACACCAGCGTCGCGTCGGTGAACAGCGCCCTGCAGCGGGCCCGCCGGATCGTCGCCGACAAGATCCCGGCCGCCACCCAGCAGCGGACGCTGCGGGCGATCGACGACCTCCGGGTCAAGGAGATCGTCGCCGGGTACTCCGCGGCGCTCGAACGCGGCGACGCCGACGCGCTCGTCGCGCTGCTCACCGAGGACGTCACCTGGTCGATGCCGCCGCTGGCCCACTGGTACCGCGGCCTCGAAGCGGTCACCGAGTTCGCCGTGCGCGTCCCGCTGACCGGCTGCGGCTCCTGGCGCAACCTCCCCACCAGCGCCAACGGCCAGCCCGCCGTCGCCTGCTACCTCTGGAACGAAGACGCGGGCGCGTACACCGGCTGGTCGATCAACGTCTTCACCCTGCGCGACGGCCTGATCGCCGAGATCACCTCGTTCCTCGGCGCCGAGCATTTCGCGCCCTTCGAGCTGCCCGGCTCCCTGCCCGCCGAAAGCCAGGTCACAAGTCCCTGAAGGCCACTGTCTCTTCTAACGCCCGTCGCCTCGTCGGCGACGGGCCTGACGGCGTATTACGCCGTGAAGGTGGCCTTCAGGGGCAGTCAGCGAGGTCCGGAGCGGTGTGCCGGGCGCGGAACAGGGCCGCCTTGGCGCGGTTCCCGCACGAGCTCATGTCGCACCAGCGGCGGGAGCCCCGGCGCGAGTTGTCGACATAGAGCCGGGTGCACTCGGGCGCGTCGCACTCCCTGATCGTCCGGGCGGCCGGGCCGCCCAGGAGCTCGACAGCGGCGCGGGCGACGTCGGCCAGCACCGCGTCGAGGCCGCCTGAACGACGGACCGAGCCGTCCTCGGCGAGCCGGACCTCGACCGGCTCGCGGACGGCCAGCTCGTTGAGCGCCTGGCGATCGGCGGGGCGGTACCCGGCGCCGTCGATCGCCGCGATCCCCAGGCGGTACACCGTTTCGCGCAGCCGCACCGCCCCCGCGAGCCCGGCGGCGTCCACCGCCACCGGCCTGCCCACCAGCCCGGTGCCCGCCACCCAGCGGACCAGGTCGGCGGGCGTGGCCAGGAACTCGAGCACGTCGGTACGCCGGTGCCCCACCGTGCAGACGAGATCCAGTGCCACGTTCCCGGTGCCGTACATGAACTCCACCCGGCCAGAGTAACCGTATGGACAGGTTACCGCGAGGATTGCTAGCCTCAGTAACCGAACTGACCGGTTATCGACGACGCGAGGATCCCATGACGAACCAGGTCGACCGGCCGCCACCGGTCACCGCGGACTCCCCCGGCAGGCTGGACGCGCTCGTCCGCCCGCTGTTCGTGGTCCTGTGGAGCAGCGCGTTCATCGCCGCAGTGTTCGGCACGGCGGCGGTCCCGCCCTTACTGCTGACGTTCTCCCGCTTCGCCGTCGCGGGCGTGCTGCTGACAGCGATCGCGCTCGTCTCGCGGTCGCGCTGGCCCCGCGGCAGGCTGCTCGCCCACGTCGTGGTCACCGGGCTGCTCATGCAGGCGGTGCAGTTCGGCGCGTTCTACCTCGCCATCGCCCGCGGGCTGCCCGGCGGGGTCGTCGCACTCGTGCAGGGGCTCAACCCCGTGGTCATCGCGCTGCTCGCGGGTCCGGTGCTCGGCGAGCGGATCACCAGGGCCCAATGGCTCGGGTTCGGCGTCGGCGGCGCCGGGGTGGCACTCGCGGTCATCGACCAGATCCACGTGTCCGCGTCCGGCATCGTGCTGTGCTTCGTGGGCCTGCTCGGGCTGGGTCTCGGCACCGTGTACCAGAAACGCTTCGCCATGGGAGCCGATCTCCGCAGCAGCACCGCGGTCCACTTCCTCGCCGCCGCACCGGTGGTCGGAGTCGCTTCGCTGCTGCTGGAAACGCCCCGGGTCGGCGACTGGGGCGCGTTCGGCGCGTCTCTCGCGTGGATCGTGCTGGTCAACTCGGTCGGCACGTTCCTGCTGCTGAACATGATGCTGCGCAGGCAAAGCGCCGCCGGGGTGGGTGCGCTGTTCTTCCTGACGCCTTCGGTCACCGCGCTGTTGGCCTGGCTGATCAACGGCCAGACGCTCGACCCGGTGACCATCCTCGGCCTGCTTCTCGGCGGCGTCGGCGTCCTGCTCGCCGGCCGGAAGGCCTGACGCCCGGTGCCCTCCTCGCGGCGGGGGCGAGGAGGGCACCGGAGTCAGCTCACGGGTAGCTGACCACGTTGCTGGGCACCGTGCCCGGCGGCGTCACCCCACCCGCGTCGTTGATGACGTGGGTGATCGTGCCCTGGTAGTTGAGCGAGACGGTGAGCAGGTCGTGGAACCGCACGCCCGCGGCGTTCGGCACCTCGAACGCGTGATAGCTGTTCACCGCGGGGTTGACGTTGAAGAAGTTGTAGCTGCCCAATCCCCACGCCTCGTGGCTGGTCACGTTCGCGCCGACCTTGTACGCGGCATACCCGTTGACCCCGGCCGGACTGTTCCACGACGCCTGATTCGGGACGTCGTAGGGCATTTCGTTCTGGAAGAAGATCGTTTTGCCGTTCTGGCCGTTCCAGATCACCTCGTACTTCTGATAGTGCTCGACGAACAACCCGGTCGCCAGCACGTTGTTCCCGTTGACGATCAGCCCGGTGTCGGCCGTGTTCGTCGTCCAGCCGACCGTGCCCGCGTTGCCGTGGTCGGCGCGCCAGGCCCAGATGTGGTCGATGATCGCGTTACCGCTGTTGACGATCAGGCTGGTGGTCGCCTTGCCCGCGATCGCGCCGCCGATCCGGAAGAACACGTCCTGGATCGTCGTCGGGTTCGCCGCGTGGCTCGCGCTCGAACCGGACGGGCCGACGGTCAGCAGCGCCTGAGAGTTGGTCGTGCCCGCGTCGAACAGCAGGCCCTTGAGCCGCACGCCGTCGACGTCGGCGACCTGCATGGCGTTGACGCCGTTGTCGGGAACCAGGGTCGGGTACCCGATGCCGAGGACGACGGTGCCTGCCTTGGTCACGTTGAGCGTCTGGTTGAGGTGGTAGACGCCCGGGGTGAAGAACAGGTTGCAGCCCTGGGAAAGCGCGGTGTTGATGGTCGACGCGGTGTCGCCCGCCTTCACCACGTAGAACTGGCTCATCGGGGTCGAGGTGCCGGGGGTGCTGCCGTTCGCCCAGCTCGGGCCGGAGGCGTTGGTGCGCAAGGAAGGCTGGAAGACGCGGTACTTGCCGGTGCCGTCGAGGTACAGGTACGGCACGTCGCGCGAGACGGGAGTGGTGCCCAGCGTGGTTTCCGGCGGGTTCGGGAACGTGTTCGCCGGCGCGCCCGAGGTACCCGAGAACACCATGTTCCACACCCCGCCCGCCCAGCTGCCGAGCTGGCTGTCCCGGGTGTACCACTGCTGCTGCGAAATGGACGCGGCCTGGCCGGAGACCTTCGTGTCGGCGGTGTAGCCGCCACTGGCGTAGCCGTAGCTCGCCGGGTAGAGCTGCAGGTCGCCGCGGATGTCCATCCGGCGGAACGGCGCGGCCTGCGCCACCGCCCAGCGGTCGGCGCCACTACTCGGGTTGACGGCCATGTTCTCGGCCGAGCGCCAGAAGTTCTGCAGCGCCTGGCCCTGGTCCGAGGCGTTGAACGCGTCGACGGTGATGTCCCCGTTGATGGTCACGCCGTCCGGGTTCTGCCCGAGTCCGGCGACCGAGGTGTAGAAGCCCACGTTGTCGTGCACGTTGTAGGTGCCGGGCTTGAACAGGTGCGCCACCCGGCGGTCGGCGAACTGCGCCGTCAGGGTGTCCTTCTGCGCGTTGAAGTCCGCGTCGAGCTGCGCCTGGATGGTCGCGGCGGACATGCTCGGGTCGAACACGCGGACGTTCGGGCCGAAGTTCGGCGTGTCGGACTGCGTCGGGCAGCCCGCGGACACGCCGATCGTGTAACTCGCGCTGGAGACGGCGGAACTCGCCACCCCGGCCTGCACGCCGATGGCGTTCAGCGTGGTGGTCGCGGAAACGGTGATCGGGCCGGTGTACGGCGTCGAGGACGCGGTGGGGGTGGAACCGTCCACCGTGTACCGGATGGACGAACCCGAGGTCGCGCTCGCCAGTGTCACCGACTGCGTCGTCGCGTAAGTACCCCCCGGCGGGGTGAACGTCGGCGCGGCGACCGCGGTGCTGCTGCCACCCTGGGTGTAGGTGAAGTGCGGGGTGTCGAACTGCGGCCCGCTCTTCTCGTAGGTGAACCAGTAGTCCAGGACGCTGCCGGTCGCGAGCGAGCCGACGGTCTGCTGCCAGGTCCCGGAGTTGTTGGTCATGCGCAGGTTCTGCTGCCCCGAACTGTTGACGGCGTAGTGGACGTCGACGTAGAGCGCCGTCGTGGCCGGGGTGAACGAGATCTGCGCCTGCGCCGCACTCAGCTGCGCGACGCTTTGGGTGTAGTCGGGGGCGGCCGCGGCGGCCGGTCCCCCGAGGCCCGCGACGAGCAGCAGGGCCGAACAGGCGGCGAAGACGAGAGCGGCCAGCCTGCCCCGGCGGCGAAGCCGGCGACGTCCGGGCAGCGGGGAGCGAAGATTCACGGGAACTACCTCCAGGCATGCAAATCCGTGGACGAATCCGCGAGAGGAGGCGCTCTCACTTTCCCCGAGACCATAGCCTGCGCGACCGGGTCGACGGAAGAGAATCCCGCCAGGCCGGGCGTGAGGTTCCGCCGGGCGGGGGAACCGGGTTTACGCCACTATGATCCTCCCGAGGACGGCAGGTGGTGATGCGACGGTGCCCGGTGTGGCCGCAGACCAATCCGCGATGAACTCTCTGCCGGTCGAGGTGACCTCCTACGTGGGGCGTCAGCGGGAGCTCCGGGAGGCCAAGCGGCTGCTGAGCGCCGCGTCGCTCGTGACGTTGACCGGACCGGGCGGGGTCGGCAAGACCCGGCTCGCGTCGCGGGCGGCCGAGGCCGCGCGCTCCTCCTTCGGCGGCGAAGTCGTGTTCATCGGCCTCGCCGAGCTGCACGAGCCGGACCTGCTGGTGAGCACGGTCGCGGGGCTGCTGGGCCTCGGCGAGCGGTCGGCCCGGCCCCCGGTCGAGCGGGTGGTGGACCTGCTGCGCACCCGCCGGGTGCTGCTGGTGCTGGACAACTGCGAGCACCTGATCGAGGCCTGCGCGCAGCTCGTGGACGCGCTGATCAGGGCCTGTCCCGAGCTGGTCGTGCTGGCGACGAGCCGTCAGTCGCTCGGGGTCGTCGGCGAGCGGGTGCTGCCGATCCCGCCGCTGGCCGTGCCGGAACCCGGCGAGTCGGCGGGGTCGCCGGACCAGCACGACGCGGTCCGCCTGTTCGTGGACAGGGCGGTGGCGGTGGTCCCGTTCTTCAAGCTCACCGAGCACAACGTCGAGGACGTCGCCAAGCTGTGCCGTTCGCTGGACGGCCTGCCGCTCGCCATCGAGCTCGCCGCGGTCCGGCTGCGCTCGCTTTCCGTGCGCCAGCTCGCCGACCGGCTGAACAAACGCTTCACACTGCTCACCCAGGGTGATCGTCAGGGACCGAGCCGTCACGAGACGCTGCAGGCGCTGATCGACTGGAGTCACGAACTCTGCACCCCGCGGGAACGGCTGCTCTGGGCGCGGGCGGCGGTGTTCCCCGGCAGTTTCGACCTCGAGGCGGCCGAGGCGGTCTGCGCCGGTGAGGGGCTGGACAAGGCTTCCGTGCTCGACGTCGTCGACGGGCTGATCGACAAGTCGATCCTGCTGCGTGACGACGACCAGGGCTCGGCGCGCTACCGGATGCTGGAAACCGTGCGGCAGTACGGCGAAGAGCGGCTCCGCTCGTCGGGTGCCCTCCCGCTGATGAGGCGCCGTCACCGCGACCGGTACCGCGAGCTGGCCGGCAGTTTCGAGGCGGGCTGGCTCGGGCCGGACCAGATCGTGTGGATCAACCGGCTCAAACGCGAGCACGCCAACCTGCGGGGCGCGCTGGACTTCTGCGCGAGCGACCCGGCCGAGGCCGTGGTGGGACTCGCCATGATCCACACCATCAAGGAGTACTGGCTGATCCGCGGCCTCAACACCGAGGGCCGCATCTGGCTCGCCAAGCTGCTGGAGGTCGCGCCGCCCGAGGCTCCCGGCCGCGCGGCCAGCCTGTGGATGAGCGCGTTCCTGGCGCTCGTGCAGAGCGACAGGCCGGTGTTCGAGACGCTGCTGGCGAAGGCGAACCAGCTCGCGGAGGCGACAGGCGACGAGAAGGCGCGCGCGTACGTTCACCACGTACGGGGTTACGCCGCGCTGATCGACAACGACGGCGAGCAGGCCCTGGACGAGTTCAAGCTGTCCTCGAAGATGCTGGCCGACCAGCACGACCTCGGCGGCGAGCTGTGGTCGACCTACAACTACGGCATGGCGCTGAGCCTGGCGGGCGATCTGACCAGCAGCCGCCGGGTGCTGGCCGACTGCATCGAGAGGTACACCTCGCTCGGCGAGATGTTCTGGCGTTCCTGGGCGCTGTGGTCGCTCAGCGCCGCCGAGTACCTCTACGGCGATCTCGGCGAGTCCGTCAAGGCAAGCCACCGGCTCCTGCGCCTGCAGCTGCGCATCGACGACCGGGCGGTCATCGCGTTCTCCCTGACCGTCCTGGCCGGGACAGCCACCCACAGCGGCGAATGGGTCAAGGCGGCCAGGATGCTCGGCGCCGCCAGCGCGGTGTGGGAGTCGCTCGGCGCTTCGCCCGCGACCTACACGGCGTTCATCGAACCGATGCACCGCGACATCACGCTGGTGACCGGCGAGCTGGGCGTCGAGGACGCGGCCAAGGAGTTCATCGTGGGCGCGGCGCTGTCGGTCAACGAGGCCGTGCGGTACGCGCTGGGCGAGGAACCGGCGGGCACGGACGCGGGCAAGCGGTCCGCGGACAACCCGCTGACCAGACGCGAAAGCGAGATCGCCGAGCTCGTGGCGCAGGGCATGACGAACCGCGAGATCGCCGACCGCCTGGTGATCGCGCGCCGCACCGCGGAGACCCATGTGGACCACATCCTCGGGAAACTGGGGTTCACCAACCGGGCGCAGATCGCCGCCTGGGTCGTGCAGTCCCGCCGATCGTAGGTTTCCCGTCCGGCGGCTGGCCGAATCCGGTCAATGACCTCTATTGCCCCTACTCCGTTCGCCGTATCGGCGGCAGTCTCAACGCGACAGCGAGCACATCCCGTGCCCGCGTGCGAGGGGGAGGACGGCGGGATGCCGGATTTCGAGGTCGACCCGGAAGACCTGCGCGGGGCGGCGAGCGCGATCGCGGGCACGGTCGCCGGGGTGAGCGGTCTCCGGTTCGGTGACGTCACCGGGAACGGCGCGGTCTACGGTCACGCCGGGGTTTCCGGTGCCCTCGAAGACTTCTGCGCCAAGAAGGAAACAGCCGTGGACGCGCTGCGCGACCAGGCCGTCTACCACGCCAAGGCGCTGCGAGCGGCCGCGAAGAGCTACTACGAGCAGGACCACCACGCGCTCCCGATCGGCGGCCGCTGATGGGCGGCGCGGCCGAACTCGGCCACACGACCGACCCGAAGAAACTCGTCCCCGGCGACCCCGGCGGCGTCCTCGCGGCCGTCGAGGAGCTCAAGACCCGGGGACGGCGGCTGGAGACGGTCGCCGAGGACCTCCGCAACGTGCGGATCGCGAAGTGGACCGGCCCGGCGGCCGCCGCCTTCTGGGAGAAGTACGCCGCGGAGAGTCCTCAGTGGTCCGTCGTGCACGACCAGCTGAACGTCGCCGCCACCGCGCTGTCGCTGCACTCGGAGACGCTGCGCTGGGCGCAGACCACCGCGGCCGAAGCCGTCGCGCTGTGGGAAAAAGGCGACACGCTCACGAAGACGGCCGGCGCCGCCCGCGAGGGGCAGCCGTCCGGCGAGACGGCCCCCACGCTGACCGGCGACCCCGGCGACAAACTGCGGGCACAGGCCCAAGAGCTACTGAAGCGGGCGCGAAACCAGCTCCTCGAGGTGGGCAACAAGACGACGCTGGCGCTCGGCGGCCGGATACACCTGGAGAAGAAGTCCTACCTCCCCGGCGACATGAAGGTCGGCAAGGACAAGAAGTTCGGCGACAAGCACCCGGTGCGCGACAAGGACAAGCACAAGTGGGGCCACCAGGAGCCGGACGACGGCCAAGAGGACAAGGACAAGGGCCCCGACGTCAGCGTCAAACTCGCTGACTGGGAGAAGAAGCACAACGTTCTCGATCTCGACCTTGGCCACAGCGACGGCAAGGTCGGCGACGTCACCGTCACCAGCTCGGCCGGGGTCACGGCCGGGGTCGAAGCCGGGGGGTCGCTGTCGCTGGGCAACGACGGGCTGAAGGGCACCGCGACCGCGAGCATCGGCGTGACGGTGACGGGGGAGGGCAAGGCGACCTACGGGATCGCCGAGGGCTCGCTGGCCGGCAAGGTCTTCGCCGGCGCGGAGGCCGAGGCCTCCCTGTCCGCCGGCAAGGACGGGCTGCACGCCGGCGCGTCGGCGTTCGCCGGCGTTCGTGCCGAGGGGGAGCTCAAGGGTGACGTCGGCGGCATCGGCGCGGGGGTCAAGGCCGAGGGCTGGATCGGCGCGGGGGCCGAGGCCAACGTCGACCTCGGGGTCAAGGACGGCAAGCTGGTGCTCGGCGGGGACTTCGGCGTCGGGCTCGGCATCGGGGGCAAGATCGGCGGGGAGATCGTCATCGATCCGGGGAAGGTCGCCGACAGTGTGGACGACGTCGCGGACAAGGTCGGCGACACGGCGGGCGACGCGGTACACAAGATGAAGAAGCTGGGCGGCAGGCTGTTCCACTGACCGCCTGTCCCCGCCCCGCAGCACCGAACGAAAGGAGCACCGCAGCGATGGTCACCCAGCTGCCCGTCCGGATCGAGTTCCGGCTGCCGGAGGGCTGGCTCTCGGCGCCGCCCGACGAGGTGGACGCCCCCGGCGCCGCGTTCGTCGCGCTGCACCCGCCCGCCAAGGACGGGTTCACCGCCAACATCACCATCAGCGGCGAGCACCGGCCGCCGGAGACCACGCTCGAGACGGTCGCCGACGAGTCGGTCGAGCGGCTGGCGAAGGTGGTGGACGAGGCCGAGGTGCTGGCGCGCGCGGACGCGGGCACCGAGGACATGCCCGGCCTGACCCAGACGCTCAGGCTGGCCTCCTCGGCGGGCGACCTCGTCCAGTGCCAGGTCTACCTGTCCATGGCTGACGTGCGCGACCCCGCCCGGCGCGCGGTCATCGAACTGGCGCTGACCAGCACGGCGGGCGAGTTCGAGCACGAGGTCGGTGACTTCCAGGAGTTCGTGCGCGGGGTCCGTGCCGCGGAAGAGTGAACGACCGCCTTCCGACGACTACCCTGGGTGGTGAAGGAAGGGAGCAGTCGTGCGTGTCGATATCTGGTCCGATCTCATCTGTCCGTGGTGCTACCTGGGGAAACGCCGTTTCGAGCAGGCGTTGGAGGGCTTCGAGCACCGCGCGGAGGTGGAGGTCGTGCATCACTCGTTCCAGCTCGACCCGTCCTTCCCTCGCGGCACGACCCGGCCGTCCCGGGAGATCCTGTCCGAGAAGTACGGCATGACGCTGGCCGAGGCCGACGCCGCGGAGGCGCAGATGGAACAGCGCGCCGCCGAGGACGGTCTCGAATACCACCTGGCCGAGGTCCGCATGGGCAACACCGTCGACGGACACCGCCTGGTGCACCTCGCCGCCGCACACGGGCTGGCGGACGCGATGGTCGAGCGGCTCTACCGCGCGCATTTCACCGAGCGGCGGTCCGTGTTCGACCACGACTCGCTGGTCGAGCTCGCCGCCGAGGCCGGTCTCGACCCGGACGAGGCCCGGGGCGTCCTGGCCTCGGACGCCTACGAGGCCGACGTCGAAACCGACGGTCGCCAGGCCGGGGAACTGGGCGCGACCGGCGTGCCGTTCTTCGTCGTCGACAGCCGGTACGGCATCTCCGGCGCCCAGCCCGCCGAGCTGTTCGCTGAAACGCTCACCCGCGCCTGGGCAGGCGCGCAGAACAGGACGAGCGCCTAGGGCGTGCGCCGGGGAGCCCAGGTCAGGCCACCGCCGGACGTGCACCTACGAGAGATAACCGACGACAACCACGACGCGGTTTGCGCACTCCGAGTCCGGCAGGACCAGAGACGTTTCGTCGCCTCCGTAGCCAAGTCGCTGGAGGACGCGGCCGCGACGCCCGAGGCGCATCCTTGGTACCGGGCCGTGTACTCGGGCGACGAACCGGTCGGTTTCGTCATGCTCAGCTGGGACGTGCCGCCCGGTCGCCCCGGGATCACCGGGCCGTATTTCCGGTGGCGGCTGCTCATCGACGAGCGGTATCAGGGGCGCGGGTTCGGGCGGGAGGTGCTGACCCAGGTCGCCGAACTGGTTCGCGCGGACGGCGCGGCCGACCTGCTCACCAGCTACCAGCCGGGCGACGGTGAACCCTGGCCCTTCTACCGGCGGTTCGGTTTCCGGCCCACCGGGGAACTCGACGACGGTGAGGTCGTCCTGCGGCTCACGCTGCTCCCTCAGCGACCCGGCGACGTTCACATATCCGACACTTGATCAAACTCTTGAATTATGGGCAAATGTCTTTACCGTCTGTCCCACCCCGGGCAATGGCGCCTGCCGAGTGGAAGGATTCTCCATGTCACAGCCGATTTTCCGGCTGCGCGGAACGTTCGCCACCCTGACCACCACGGCCGGTATCCGGCGCTCTTCCTTGTCCGCGTTCTCGGTCAGCACTACGAAGAGCCGACCCGGCCCCTGGACGGAAGGGGGCGCCGCGGCGGGCGCCCCCTTCCTTGTTCTCTGCGTTCTTCGCTACCGGTTCAGCGGGTCAGCCGACGTTCAGCGTGACGACGCCCGACACGTAACGGCCGCCCTTGAGATCGCCGACCGGGGCGAGCCGCGGCTGGGCCAGCGGCTTGCCGTCCTCGACGGTGGAGAGCAGCAGCGGACGTCCGCCGACGTAGTCCTCGGCGAGCGTGACCGCCGCGCCGTAACCGTCGCCGCCAACCGCCACGATCGGGGTACCCGCCCGGGGTAACACCTCCGCGGCCAGCAGGACCAGGCTCAGCGGCGGCCCGGATTCGACGTGCGCCTGCGGGCCGGTGCCCGTCTGGAAGCTCACCGACGCCGACCGCGACGGCAGGTACGAGAGCAGCCTCGCGGACAGGGTCACGGTCCGGTGCGACGTTTTCACCTGGACAGCGCCGCCGATCGCGTCGCCCGCCGCGGCGGTGGACGCGGCCACCCGGACCGAGCGCACGTCGGCGACGCTGCGCGTCCGGTTCCGATCACCCGGGACGACCAGCCCGACACTCCGCCCGCCACCCTGCCCCACACTCCGCCCGACACCCTGCCCGACACCACTGCCGCCGGTGGTCAGCACGGCGGGATGGTGCCCGAACCCGGGATCGAGCTCGGCGAGCGCGAACGTCGCCGAATCGTGCGCGCCGGTGACGGTCAGCGTGACGCGCAGGGCGGTGTTCTTGCCCGGCGGCAGCACCGGCGCGGACAGCGCGACGACGGCCGCGAGGTCGACACCGGTGACCGTAGGTGACTGGCCTCGCCCTGGATTGGTGACCGGATAGGTGGTCTCCCCCAGCGCGGCCAGCTGCGAAGCCGTGTAGACGACAGGCGTCGCGACGGCTCCGGTCACCGAGACCTCGGCCCTCGAAGTGGCCAGGGCGGGCGCGGACAGAGCGGTGAGCAGCAGGGCCACGAACGCGGCCACCACGGCAGATCTGGGCATGGTGTCTTCTCTCGGGAAGGGGGACTCAGGCGGAGACGGCGTCGGAATCCACTCCGACATCCACTCCGGCGTCGGCGTCGGCGTCGACATGGACCACCCGCAGCTCGCTGAGCAGGCGGACGTAGCGGCTGCCCCGGGTGTCCCTGGGCAGGACCAGCGTGGGGCGCGGCAGCGGGACGTTGTTGTACCGGGTGGCGAGCAGCGCGGCGCAGGCGCCGAACTCGACGTCGACCTCGCCCCAGGACAGCGTCACCTGGTAGCCGTCCTGCCCACGGGCGAGGACGGCGAGATTGAGCTGGTCCATCTTGCGACCTTCGCGCAGGAGCAGGCCGATGTCGGAGAGCAGGTCGTGCAGCGGGATGCCGTGCACCTCGTCGAACCGGTCACAGGCCCGAGTGACGTAGTGGACCCGCTCGGGCCCCCGCGCGCGGCGGTCCAGCTCGGCGGTGGACACCACCGTGCCGGGCCGGCGCACCGCACCGGTCACCAGGAACTGGTCGACCCTCAGTACGACGCCTGCATCCGGGTCCATCCGACCAGGCTATCCCCCTGCCGAGCCCAGCAGAATCGTCCGATAGGCGGTGTTTTCCCCGCATCGGCGGACTCATCGCGCACCATCCTCCGTATCTGCGGACCATCACCCCCGACGGGCGACGCGCGACGGCGACGGGCAAGGTATCAGCGGAGAGTCACAGAAGCCGTTTACCGGAGGTGGTCGTCCGTGCCGTTGCGGTCACTCTGGTCCACCGACGACCAGTGGGAACTGGTGCTGCCCGTCCTGCTCGCGCTGCTGCTCAGCTCCGCGATCGGCATCGAACGCGAGGCGGGCGCGAAGAGCGCCGGGCTGCGCACGCACGCGCTCGTCGGCATCGGCGCGGCGGTGTTCACCCTCGTGTCGAAATACGGTTTCTCGGACCTGCTCGGCCTCGACCACGTCGCGCTGGACCCCTCGCGGATCGCGGCGCAGATCGTGTCCGGGATCGGTTTCGTCGGCGGCGGGCTGATCTTCGTCCGCCGCAACGCCGTGCGGGGGCTCACCACGGCCGTCACCATCTGGCTCACCGCGGCGGTCGGCATGGCGTGCGGGGCCGGGCTGCCGGTGCTGGCGGTCGCCACGACACTCGGGCACTTCGTGGTGACCCGGGGGCTCCCGCCACTCGCCCGGCTGGTCGCGCGGAACCGGCGCGAACCGCCGACGCTGCGGCTTTCCTATACCGACGGGCGCGGCGTCCTGCGCGAGGTGCTCACCACGTGCACCGGCCGGGGCTGGCTCGTGCGGCACGTCGAAGTCCACCGTGAGACCGTCACCGACGAAGGCCAGCGGGTCGCGGCGGTCACGCTGCTGCTCGACGGCCGCGGTGATCTCACCGACTTGGCGGCGGAACTCGCGGAACTTCCGGGTGTACAAAGGACAAGCACCGGACGCGACGATCCACTCGACGAGTGAGACGTCACCGCCCACTACGGGCACGGGGTGCGGCAAAGACCACGGGCTTCGGGCAGACTGGGTACCGAACCCGTGACACCCCAACGTTTCCGGTCGTCTTTTTCGGACATCTCTTGCGAAATCGGCACCGGGGACCAGCCATACCGGGAGGTGAGGCGATGACGACCCTCGAAGACAGCGCGGAGCAAACGGCCCGGCGAGCCGAATTCGATTCGGCGTGGCGCGGTTTCCACCGCGCCCAGGTCCGGCAGTTCGTCCAGGACGCGGAGACCGAACTGCTCGCGGTCGTCGCGGAACGGGACGCCGCCTTGGCCCGCGCCGAGAGACTGGCCCAGCGGCTGGAAACGCTGCACGCTCAGAACCACGAGCTCAGAACCACGATCGACCGGATCAGCGCGACCCCGATCGAGCCGGACGCGCTGCAGCAGCGCATGCGCCGGATGGTCGAGCTCACCCGCGAGGAAGCCGTCGAAATCACCGCGCTGGCAAGGGAAACCGCCGACGACCTGCGCACCGGGGCCGAGCGGGTGCTCGCCGGCGCGGAAGCCGAACGCGACAAGATGCGGGCCGAGCACCGTGAGCTGGTGCGCCGCACGCAGGAACAAGCCGCCGCGAAGCAGCGGCGGGCCGACCTGCTCCGCGAGCGGCTCGACCAGGAGTCCGCGCACCGCCGCGGCGAGGTCGAAACCGATTTCACCCAGGCCATGCTGGTGCGCCGGGCCGAAGCGGTCCAGGTGCTCGAACAGGAGAAAGCCGCCGCCAGTGCCAAAGCGGGCGCGGTCGTCCAGCAGGCGGAAGAACGCGCCGGGCGCGTCACCGCCGAAGCGGACAAGCGGGTCGCGGACCTGAACGAGCTGCGCGAGCGCCTGACCACCCAGTTGATCGACTGCCGCCGGTTGCTCTCCCAGACCGTTCCCCTGCTCGGCCCGCTGCCCGAAGAATCGGCCGTCCCCGAGCAACGCGGGCAGAGACCGGCCGAGGTGAGCACCGGCTGAGCATCGCGCCCCGCGCGTTCCCGTGGAATCCTTGATCCTCACGACCACGAGGAGCCTGTTCCCCGCGGGCGCACTGGGAGGCCTGATGCGTAGCACCGAGCCCGGCAGGCAGCACCGAAAAGTCTGTTCACGAGGCGCGGCAACGGCCGCGATCACCGTGCTGGCCGCGGGGGCGCTTGCCGCCTGCTCGACCGGTTCGGGCCTCAAGATCAACCTGTACGTCTCGCCAGAGAACAACCTGCAGCACGTCGTCGACGAGTGCACCAAAGCCGCGCAGGGCCGCTACGAAATCGTCTACCACAAGCTGCCCCGCAGCGCGGACGGCCAGCGTGAGCAGATGGTGCGGCGGCTGGCGGCCGGGGACACCTCGCTCGACGTGCTGGGCCTCGACGTCACCTGGGTGCCCGAGTTCGCCGAGGCGGGCTGGGTCGAGGAGTGGACGGGCGCCGCCCAGGCCGAGGCCGTCCGCGACGTCCTGCAGGGTCCGCTTTCGACGGCGCGGTGGAACGGCAAGCTCTACGCCGCGACGAAGCACACCAACGTGCAGCTGCTCTGGTACGACGACCGCGTCGTCGGGCAGCCGCCGAAGACGTTCGAAGCGATGATGGCGCTGGCCCAGCAGCTGAAAACGCAGGGCAAGGCCCACAACATCGTGTTCACCGGCGCGCAGTACGAAGGGCTCGTCGTCTTCTACAACACGCTCGTCGCGTCCGCCGGCGGTCACATCCTCTCCGACGACGGCAAGTCGGTGGTGATGGACGAGGGCGCGGTGCGCGCGCTGGAGCTGCTCAAGACGCTCACCACCGCGGGCATCACCGACCCGTCGCTGGCGAACCAGAAGGAGGACGAAGTCCGCCAGGCGTTCCAGCGGGGCCAGGCCGCACTGGAGCTGAACTGGCCGTACGTCTACGCCTCCTACAGCAAGGAAAAGCCGCAGGACCTGGCGCACGTCAGGTGGACGCGCTACCCGTCCGTCGTGCCCGGCGAGCCAAGCCGGGTCACGATCGGCGGTTTCAACCTGGCGGTGAGCACCTTCTCGCCGCACAAGCCCGAGGCGTTCGAGGCGGCGTTGTGCCTGCGCCGCGCCGAAAGCCAGAAGTACCAGGCCGTCGAGGACGGCCTCGCCCCGACGATCGCCTCGGTCTACGACGACACGACCCCGCTCGACCCCACCCGGCCGGCCGCCGCGAACAACCCGACCATGCAGGGTCAGTTCCCGATGAAGGCCGACATCCTGGCCGCGCTGGCCCACGCCGCCATCCGCCCGCTCACCCCGGCATACCAGAGCCTGTCGACGGTGATCTCGAAGGTGCTCTCACCACCGTCCGAGATCGACCCGCGGGCCACCGCCGACGAGCTGCGGAAACGGCTCACCGATGCCCTGAACTCGAAGGACATCATCCCCTGAGTGGTCAGAGATCGATACCGGAGGAGAAGATCACCGGCCGGATCTCCATGGCGTTGACATGCGCGTCGGGCACCATCCCGGCGATCTCGACCGCGCGTTCCTTCGACTCGACCTCGACGAGGTAGTAGCCAGCCAGGTACTCCTTCGACTCGGTGTACGGGCCGTCGGTCACCACCGGCACGCCGTCGCGCACCTTGACCACCGAGCTTTCCCGCGGGTCCGCGAGCGCCTGCGAACCGAGCAGTTCACCGGTGGCGGTGATCTTCTCCATGAACGGGCCCATCGCTTCCATGATCCCGTCGCGTTCCTGCTGGGCCAGGCCGTCGAAAGCGGCCGGGTTCATCGTGATCATGATCAGGTACTTCATGGTGTTTCCCTCCGGGTACGGCCCTCGCCGGGGCCTCTCGCGGACAGGTCGGAGCCCCCGGCCCGTTCTCGACATCCTCTTCCCGACATCCTCTCGCAGGTTCCCGGGTGCGGCGCTCGCCAGGGTCCGGGGTGCAGGATGGACGGGTGCGGACGGACACCCGGGTCGAGGACCTGCTGCGAGAGCTCACCCCCCAGGTGCTCGGCGCCCTCGTGCGGCGCAACGGGCAGTTCGACGCCTGCGAGGACGCGGTCCAGGAGGCCCTGCTCGACGCCGCCACGCAGTGGCCCGGCGACGGCGTCCCGGAAAACCCGCGCGGCTGGCTGATCACCGTCGCCCACCGGCGGCTGGTCGACCATTGGCGCAGCGAGAACGCCCGGCGCCGCCGGGAAGCGACGGTCGCGCTCCAGCAGCCCGAAGACGAACTGGCCGCCCCCGCGCCCGGCGACGAGCCCGCGGACTCCGACGACACGCTCACCCTGCTGTTCCTCTGCTGTCACCCGGCGGTGTCCCCGCCCTCGCAGGTCGCGCTGACCCTGCGCGCGGTCGGCGGGCTGACCACCGGTCAGATCGCCCGCGCGTTCCTGGTCCCGGAAACGACCATGGGCCAGCGGATCAGCCGGGCGAAGAGCGGGATCAAGGCAGGCGGCGCGCAGTTCCGGCCACCGCCGCGGGAGGAGTGGGCCGATCGGCTCGGCGTCGTCCTGCACGTGCTGTACCTGATCTTCAACGAGGGCTACACCGCCACTTCCGGGCCCGACCTGCACGCGCCGGAGCTGACCCGCGAGGCGATCCGGCTGACCCGCGCGGTCCACCTCCTGCTGCCCGAGGACGGCGAGGTGACCGGACTGCTCGCGCTGATGCTGCTGACCGACGCGCGGCGCCCGGCGCGGACCGGACCGGACGGCGAGCTGGTCCCGCTGGCCGAACAGGACAGGACGCGGTGGGACGGCGAGGCCATCAAGGAGGGCGTCGCGCTACTCACTGGCGCGCTCACCCGGGCCGCGCTCGGGCCGTACCAGCTGCAGGCGGCGATCGGCGCGGTGCACGCCGAGGCGGCGCGCGCCGAGGACACCGACTGGCCCCAGATCGCCGGGCTGTACCGGCTGCTCCAGAACGTGGCGCCGAGCCCGATCGTCACCCTCAACCAGGCCATCGCGGTCGCCATGACCGAGGGCCCGCAGGCCGGGCTCGACCTGCTGGCCCACCTCGACGGGGACGGCAGGCTGAGCGGCCATCACCGTCTCCACGCCGTCCGCGCCCACCTGCTGGAGCAGGCAGGCGACCTGCCCGCCGCTCGCGCCGCCTACGAGGAGGCAGCGCGCCGAACGACCAGCCTCCCGGAGCGGCACTACCTGGAACAGCGAGCCGCCCGGCTCGCCGGGAACGACTAACGGTGCTCGAAACCCAGGCCGCGCCGAACCCGGTCCGCCGCCGGGTCGCGCTGGCCGTGTCCGTCCTGCTGCTGGCCGCCGCGACGAAGTCGGCCAAGCACGCGGTGTTCGGCGAGGTGCCGTCCAGGTCGTGCAGGTGCTGGCGATGCTCGCCGCCTCGGCCGTCGGCGTGCTCCTGCACTGGTGGCGCCACGCGGGCCGGGGCGTCCTGACCACGGTGATCATCCATGTGGCCACCAACTCGGGCGGGCTGGCGCTCGCCGTGGCGGTCCAGGCGCATCACTGAAACCCCGGCCCACATACGTGGGGCGGGTATAATGGAACGACACGGTGGAATCAACTGAGGGATGGGTGCGCGGATGGCGGGCTACAGCGGCGAGCGGGAGGCCTACCTCAAGCGGCTGCGCCGGATCGAGGGCCAGATCCGGGGCCTGCAGCGGATGGTCGAGCAGGACAAGTACTGCATCGACATCCTGACCCAGGTCTCCGCGGC
Organism: Amycolatopsis sp. H20-H5; assembly: GCF_035828755.1. NCBI lineage: Bacteria > Bacillati > Actinomycetota > Actinomycetes > Pseudonocardiales > Pseudonocardiaceae > Amycolatopsis > Amycolatopsis sp. H20-H5. Next base: position 19,458 of record NZ_JAYMZS010000130.1, read on the forward strand.
CACCAAGGCGCTGCAGTCGTTCTCCCTCGAACTGCTCGACGAGCACCTGGCGACCTGCGTGGTCCAGGCTGCCGCGGCCGGCGGCGAGGAAGCCGACCTCAAGGTCCGCGAAGCCTCCGACGCCATCGCCCGCCTAGTCCGCTCCTGACCCCACAGCACCTCGCGCCACCACGAGACCCCAGCAGGTCCCTGAAGGCCACCATGACGGCGTTTTACGCTGTGAAGGTGGCCTTCAGGGACAGTCCCCAGGTGCATCCTCCGTCCACAAAGGACGAAACTGCCGCACTTTGGTCCGTTTGATCCCGACTTGCCCGATTACAGAAGTCCCTGAAGGCCACCATGAGGGACTTAGACGCCCTCATGGTGGCCTTCAGGGACTTCCGGAGCGGACGAGCGCGGCCAGGCCACGGCGAACCCGGCGATCACGGCTCACCAACCGGTTGACCAGGTAAAAAGGTGCCTCACGACGGCCATGGCCAGCTTTTAAATCCCTGGCATTGGCGTTAGACGCCGTGAAGGTGGCCTTCAGGGACTCGCGCGCGTGCGACAGTCAGCCGACGCCCTTGAACCCACGCAGCCGCAGGCTGTTGCTGACCACGAACACCGAGGAGAACGCCATCGCGGCCCCCGCGATCATCGGGTTCAGCAGGCCCAGCGCGGCCAGCGGCAGCGCGGCGACGTTGTAGGCGAAGGCCCAGAACAGGTTCCCCTTGATCGTGGCCAGCGTCCGCCGCGAAAGCCGGATGGCGTCGACGGCGGCCCGCAGGTCACCGCGCACCAGCGTCAGGTCACTGGCCTCGATCGCCGCGTCGGCGCCGGTGCCCATCGACAGCCCGAGGTCGGCCTGCGCCAGCGCGGCGGCGTCGTTGACCCCGTCCCCGACCATCGCGACTACGCGCCCCTCGGCCTGCAGCCGGGTCACCACGGCGACCTTGTCCTTCGGCAGCACCTCGGCGATGACCTCGTCGATCCCCGCCTCGGCGGCGACGGCCCGCGCGGCACCGGCGTTGTCCCCGGTGAGCAGCACCGGCCGCAGCCCGAGCGCACGCAGCTCCGCGATCGCCTGCGCCGACGTCGGCTTCAGCGTGTCGGCCACGACGAGCACCGCACGAGCCTTCCCGTCCCAAGCGACGACAACCGGCGTAGCACCTTCTTGCTGTCGCCTTCGCTTCCGACAGAGCGTCGTCCAGCGGGATGCTCCACTGCGCGAGGAACGCGGCCCGCCCGATCACCAGAGCCCTGCCCTCGACGACCCCGGTCACACCGAGACCCTCGGTGTTCTCGAAACCTTCGACGGGCGGCAGCTCGCCCACCCGCTCCGCCGCACCGGCCGCGATGGCCTGCGCGATCGGGTGCTCGGAGGCGTGCTCCAGCGCCCCGGCCAGCCGCAGGACTTCGGTCTCGTCAGCGCCCTCGGCCAAGTGCACCGCGCGCAGGCTCATCCGGCCGGTCGTGACGGTGCCGGTCTTGTCGAGCACGACGGTGTCGATCCGCCGGGTGGACTCCAGCACCTCCGGGCCCTTGATGAGGATGCCGAGCTGCGCGCCCCGGCCGGTGCCGACGAGCAACGCCGTCTGTGTGGCCAGGCCCAGCGCGCACGGGCAGGCGATGATCAGCACCGCGACAGCCGCGGTGAACGCGGCGTTCGCCCCGGAGCCGGAGCCGAGCCAGAACCCCAGCGTGCCCACGGCCAGCGCGATCACCACGGGGACGAACACCGCGGAGACCCGGTCGGCCAGCCGCTGCACGGCGGCCTTGCCGTTCTGCGCGTCCTCGACCAGCCGCGCCATCTGCGCGAGCTGGGTGTCGGAGCGGATCCTGGTGGCGCGCACGACGAGCCTGCCGCCCGCGTTGACGGTCGCACCGACCACGGTGTCGCCGGGCCCGACCTCGACCGGCACCGACTCACCCGTGAGCATGCTCGCGTCGACCGCGGAGCCGCCGTCGGTGATCGCCCCGTCAGTCGCGATCTTCTCGCCAGGGCGGACGACGAACTCGTCGCCGACCCGCAGCTCGCCGATGGCGACGCGCTGTTCACGCCCGTCCCGCAGCACGACGACGTCCTTCGCGCCGAGCTCCATCAACGCGCGAAGCGCAGCACCGGACCGGCGCTTGGGCCGGGCCTCGAAGTACCGCCCGGCCAGGATGAACGTGGTGACGCCCGCGGCGACCTCGAGGTAGATGTTCCCCTCACCCGAAGCGCGCTGGACGGTCAGCTCGAAGCCGTGTGTCATACCAGGCACGCCCGCGGTGCCGAGGAACAGCGCGTAGAGCGACCAGAGGGTCGCGGCCCCGACGCCGAGGGAGATCAACGTGTCCATGGTCGCGGCGCCGCGCCGGAGGTTGGTCCACGCCGCCTGGTGGAACGGCCACGCGCCCCAGACCACGACGGGCGCGGCCAGGGTCAGCGAGAGCCACTGCCAGTAAGTGAACTGCCAGGCCTGGACCATCGCGAGCACGACGACCGGGATGGTCAGCACCGCCGAAATGGTCAGCCGGTCCCGCAACGACCGCGTGGGGTCGGCAGGCTCCTCCGCTTCCCGAGCCTCCGGGGGTCTCGGCGGCTCGGCGGTGTAGCCGGTGGCCTCGACGACGCTGACCAGATCGGCGATCGACAGCGTCTCCGGATAGTCGACCTGCGCCTTCTCGGTGGCGTAGTTGACCGTCGCGGTGACACCCTCGACCTTGTTGAGCTTGCGTTCGACACGGGCCGCGCAGGACGCGCAGGTCATCCCGCCGATCGCCAGCTCCACCCGGTGCGGACCGGCGGGCCGGGTGGCGTGGGCCGTGGAGCTCATGGCTTTCCTTCCGTGAGGTGGCCGTGTTCGCCCGGCTTGCCGCCGGAAAGGGTGATCGTGTCGAGGGCGAACTCGGCGATGTGCACCCGGCCGCCGTGCCGGAAATCCAGGAACAGCCGGTATCGCCCGCTGACCGGGACATCCGCGGCGAACCGGACCGCCGGGCCCGCGGTGACGCCGCCGTCTGCGGGGTGCACGTGCAGGAAACCGAGGTCCGCGGCGCGCAGTGCCACCAGATGACCGTACGCGCCGAGATAGGGCTGAAGGTCGCTGACCGGCGCGCCGTCCTTCGTCACCATCGCGGTGACCTCGGAGGCAGCGCCCGGCCGGAGATCGCCCGCCAGGTCGACGCGATAGCCGTCGACGGCGAAAGTCCGGGACGGCCCACCGGGCGCCGGTTCGTCCTGCCCGGCCACCTGGACGTCCGCGCCCCAGGCCACCTTCAGGCCCCCACGCGGCGTGACGTCGGCAATGACGCGATATGTCCCGGCGGCGGCCGGGCCGACCTGAGTGGTCCAGGTTCCGTCGGCGGCCAGCGTGGGATGAAGGTGTTCGTACCCCGAGCCGTCACGGCGGACGAAAATGAGGTGCATGGCCTGGTCGTGGTCCACGTCGAACACGGTCACCGAGACGTCGCCACGGCCGAGGATCCGGAACGACAACCCACCGGGCACTCCCGGCACGAGCCGCTGCCCGGCGAGCTCCAGCCGACAACCACCCGCCGTGTCGGTCAGCCCGCCGAGCTCGGGAGTCTCGACCGGCGCCGCCTCCGCAGAGGCGGGACCGAGAGGTCCCACAGCAGCACCCGCCGCCCAGGCAGTGCCGAACGCGAGCACCAGCCCGAGCCCGAGGGCGGAGACCTTCGCGGCGGTGTTCATCCCGCGACGAGCCGGTAGCCCGCCTCGGTCACGGCCGCCGCGACGACGTGACGGGCGCCTCGCTGATGACGGTGACGCGGCCGCTGGGCAGGTCGACGTCGACGGATCGCACACCTTCGATCCCGCCGACCTCTTCGGTCACCGAGCTTGCGCAGTGCCCACAGGTCATGCCCTGGACGGTGTAGGTGGCTTCGGTCATCGGCCCGGCTCCTTCTTGACGACTGCGCGGCGGCTTGATCACCGCCTCCTCCTATATACCCCATGGGGGTAGGGTTTGCCACGAGGAAGGCAGACTGCGTCCCATGCGGAAGATCTACGCGATCGGCATCGGCGCCGGCGATCCCGAGCACCTCACCGTCCAAGCGGTAAAACGGCTCAACGAGGTCGACGTCTTCTTCGTACTCGCCAAGGGCAAGGAGAAGGACGACCTGGTGCGGGCGCGACAGCAGATCCTGGACCGTTTCGTCGAGCGGCCCGGCTATCGCGTGGTGCGGGCGGAGGACCCGCCCCGGGATCGCAACCCCACCGACTACCGCGTCGCCGTCGCCGACTGGCACGAAGCACGCACCGAGCTCTACGAACAGCTCATCCGCGACGAACTGGCCGAGGACCAGGTCGGCGCGATCCTCGTCTGGGGCGACCCGGCGCTGTACGACAGCACGATCGCGCTGATCGACGCGGTGCTCGCACGAGGCGCCGTGGAGTTCTCCTACGAGGTGATCCCCGGGATCAGCAGTCTCGCCGCACTGACGGCCGCCCACCGCACGACGATGAACCAGATCGGACGCCCTGTCCTGATCACCACGGGACGACGGGTCGAGGCAGGCTGGCCCGCGGACATCGACGACGTGTTCGTGATGCTGGACGCGAACTGCACCTTCGACCGCTTCACCGGCGAAGGCCTGCACCTGTACTGGGGCGCCTATCTGGGCACGCCCACCGAGATCCTGCTCGAAGGCCCGCTGACCGCGGAGCTGGCAGGGCGAGTCAGGTCCATCCGGACCGAGGCGCGCGCCCGCAACGGCTGGATCATGGACACCTACCTGCTGCGCCGACACCGCGAGTGAGGCCCACCCGAACCCGCCTCCCGGGTTCGGGGTACGAAAAATAGGCCCGATCCCGGGAGAACTTTGCAGTTCTCGACCGGAATCGGGCCTATTTCTCTTTCTATCTAATTAGTGTTCGGCGGCGTCCTACTCTCCCACAATCCTTCGACTGCAGTACCATCGGCGCTACCAGGCTTAGCTTCCGGGTTCGGAATGGGACCGGGCGTTTCCCTGGCGCTATAACCACCGTAAC
>NZ_JAYMZS010000131.1:0-23358 GCF_035828755.1 Amycolatopsis sp. H20-H5
GACAAAGACGATCACGTCATCGACCAGGGCCTCCGTGCGTCTGCCTGGCGACGCGGACACCAGGCAGACGCACGAAGAAGCCACTTCAGACGACGCCTCCGCCTCCAGATGCTAGAGATCTAGCCCTATAGTACTAGTCCGTGCCTGGCAAGTCAAGTTCGCGGTCTTCGCGCCCAGGCGGCCCCTGACGACGCGGCGGGATGCGCCCGAGTACGGCCCGGTACGAGGGCGATCCCGCCGCACCGCCAGGAACCACCTGGATCACGAAGCCCATCGAACAGATTTACCAGACATGTCCTAGTCCGTCTCGGCGAGCGCGTCGGCGAACTGCGCCGCGTACAGCCTCGAGTACGCGCCCCCACTGAGCAGCAGCGCCTCGTGGTTGCCCTGTTCGACGATCCGGCCGGACTCCATCACCAGGATGACGTCGGCGTCGCGGATGGTGGACAGCCGGTGCGCGATGACGAAGCTGGTCCGGCCCTGGCGCAGCGAGTTCATCGCCTTCTGGATCAGCACCTCGGTCCGGGTGTCGACCGAGCTGGTCGCCTCGTCGAGGATCAGGATCGCGGGCTTGGCCAGGAACGCCCTGGCCACCGTGATCAGCTGCTTCTCGCCGGTGCTGACCGTGCCGCCCTCGTCGTCGATCACCGTGTCGTACCCGTCCGGCAGCGTTCGCACGAAGCGATCCACGTGGGTGGCCCTGGCCGCCGCGACGATCTCCTCCTGCGTCGCCCCGGCCGAGCCGTACGCGATGTTCTCCGCGATCGTGCCGCCGAACAGCCACGCGTCCTGCAGGACCATGCCGGTCTTCGAGCGCAGGTCCTCGCGGTCCATCTTGGCGATGTCCACGCCGTCGAGGGTGATCCGGCCGCCGTCGAGCTCGTAGAACCGCATGAGCAGGTTGACCAGCGTGGTCTTGCCCGCCCCGGTCGGGCCGACGATGGCCACCGTCTGGCCGGGCTGGACGCTCAGCGACAGATCCGCGATGAGCGGGGTCTCCTCGACGTAGCGGAACGACACGTCGTGGAACTCCACCTCGCCGCGTGCCTGCGTCACTCGCGGGGGATCGGCGGGCTCCGGCTCCTGCTCGTCGGCGTCGAGCAGCGCGAACACCCGCTCGGCCGAGGCCACCCCGGACTGCAGCAGGTTCGCCATGCTGGCGATCTGCGTGACCGGCTGGCTGAACTGCCGCGAGTACTGGATGAACGCCTGGACGTCGCCCAGCGACAGCGAACCGGACGCCACCCGCAGCGCGCCGATGACCGCGACCAGCACATAGCTGATGTTGCCGATGAACATCATCGCCGGCTGGATCATCCCGGAGATGAACTGCGCCTTGAAACTGGCCGCGTACAGCGTCTCGTTGTGCTCGGCGAAGACCTGCTCGGCCTCCTTGCGCCTGCCGAAGACCTTGACCAGCGAGTGGCCGGTGTACATCTCCTCGATGTGCGCGTTGAGCCGCCCGGTGGTCGACCACTGCTTGATGAACTGCGGCTGGGCCTTCTTGCCGATCTTCGCCGCGATCAGCACCGAGGCGGGCACCGACAGCAGCGCGATCAGCCCCAGCAGCGGCGAGATCACGAACATCATCACCAGCACGCCGACGACCGTGAGCAGCGAGGTGACGATCTGCTGCAACGTCTGCTGCAGCGACTGCGCGAGGTTGTCGATGTCGTTGGTGACGCGGCTGAGCACCTCACCGCGCGGCTGGCGGTCGAAGTACCTCAGCGGCAGCTTGGCGAACTTCGCCTCCACCTGCTCGCGCAGCTCGAACACCGCCTGCTGCACCAGGTTCGTCGTCAGCCTTGCCTGGATGAGCGAGAAGAACGACGCGATGACGTACAGCGCGAGGACCAGCAGCAGCACCTGGCCGACGCCGCCGAAGTCGATCCCGCGGCCGGGCACGAGGTCCATCGCGGAGTACATGTCGGCGAGGGTGGTGTTGCCCTGGGCGCGCAGCCCGGCGACCACCGCCTCCTTGGTCGCGCCCACCGGGAGCTGGTGGCCGGCCACCCCGGCGAAGATGAGGTCGGTCGCCTTGCCGAGGATCTTCGGCCCGATCACGGTCAGTGCCACGCTGGCCGCGCCGAGCACCAGCACGCCGATCAGCGCGAGCTGCTGTGGTCGGAGCAGCCGCAGCAGCCTGCCGAGCGAGCCCTTGAAGTCGAGCGCCTTCTCGACGGGTCCGCCGCCCATCATGGCCGCGGGTCCCCGCGCGGGCGGGCCGCCCGGCCCGGGGCCACGAGCCGGGACCGGGCGCTCACCGGCGATCACGGTCGAGTTCTTGGGGCTGCTCACGCCGCCTCCTTCTCGGTCAGCTGGGACAGCACGATCTCCCGGTAGGTTTCGTTGCCGTCCATGAGTTCGGTGTGCGTGCCGGTGCCGACGACGCGGCCTTCGTCCAGCACCACGATGCGGTCGGCGGTGCGGATCGTGCTGACCCGCTGGGCGACGATGACGACGGTCGCCTCGGCGGTCTCCTTCGCCAGCGCCCGGCGCAGGGCCGCGTCGGTGGCGTAGTCCAGCGCGGAGAACGAATCGTCGAACAGGTAGACCTCCGGCTTGCTGACCAGCATCCGCGCGATCGCGAGCCGCTGGCGCTGCCCGCCCGAGATGTTCGTGCCGCCCTGGGCGATCGGCGCGTCGAGCCGCTCCGGCATCCGCTCGACGAAGTCCTTGCCCTGCGCGACCTCCAGCGCGTGCCAGAGTTCCTGGTCGGACGCGTCGGGCTTGCCGTAGCGCAGGTTGCTCGCCACCGTGCCCGCGAACAGGTACGGCTTCTGCGGTACCAGGCCGACCGCGTCGGACAGGACCGTCGAGTCGAGCTGCCGCACGTCCACCCCGTCGACCCGCACCGAGCCGTCCGTGGCGTCCATCAGCCGGGGGATCAGGTTGAGCAGGGTGGTCTTGCCGCTGCCGGTGCTGCCGATGACCGCGGTGGTCTCACCGGGCCTGGCCAGCAGGTTGATGCCGTGGAGCACCGGCTTCTCGGCGCCGGGGAAGCGGAACTCCACTTCGGACAGTTCCAGGGTGCCGTGCACCGCGCCCGGCCGCACCGGGTTCTCCGGCAGCTTGACGCTCGATTCGGTGTCGAGCACCTCACTGATGCGCTCGGCGCTGACCTCGGCGCGCGGCACCATCATGAACATGAAGGTGGCCATCATGACCGCCATCAGGATCTGCATCAGATAGGCCAGGAACGCGGTCAGCGCGCCGATCTGCATGTTACCGCTGTCGATCCGCTGGCTGCCGAACCACAGCACGGCGACGCTGGACACGTTCATCACCAGCATGACGATCGGGAACATCAGCGCCATCAGCCTGCCGACGCGCAGGGACACGGTCAGCAGCTCGTCGTTGGCCTGCCCGAACCGCTCGCGCTCGTGGGCGTCCTTGACGAACGCGCGGATCACGCGGATACCCATGATCTGCTCGCGCAGCACCTGGTTGATCTTGTCGATGCGGACCTGCATGAGCCGGAACGCCGGGCGCATCTTCGAGATGATGATGCCCACCGAGACGGCCAGCACCGGCACCACGACCAGCAGCAGCGACGACAGCGGCACGTCCTGGCCGAGCGCCAGGATGATGCCGCCGACGCACATGATCGGGGCCGACACCATCAGCGTGAAGGTCATCAGCGCCAGCATCTGTACCTGCTGGACGTCGTTGGTGGTGCGGGTGATCAGCGACGGCGTGCCGAAGTGGCCGACCTCGCGCGACGAGAAGTCCTGCACCTGGTGGAAGACGGCGCCGCGCAGGTCACGGCCGAGCGCCATCGCGGTGCGGGCGCCGAAGTAGACGGCGCCGACCGAGCAGACGATCTGCACCAGCGTGCCCAGCAGCATGAAGCCGCCGATGCGCACGATGTAGCCGGTGTCGCCCTTGACGAGGCCGTTGTCGACGATGTCGGCGTTGAGGGTGGGCAGGTAGAGCCCGGCGAGCGTCTGGACGAGCTGCAGCAGCACGACCAGGCTCAGTGTGTTGCGGTAAGGGCGCAGATAGGTGCGCAGTAATCGGATCAGCACTACTTCTTCTCCCCCAGTGGTGGTGGTTCGTGGAGTTCGGGGTGGTTCACGGTGCCGGAGCGGTGACTCGGGCGCGTTCGCCCGAGAGACGGCCGGGCCGGGTGGTGAGCGACGGGAGCCCCTCGGAGACTTCCGTCAGCAGCCTGCGCAGGATCGGGAGGAGCGACTCCTCGTCCTCGTTCTGGAACCAGTGGATCATCGCGACCCTGGTCGCGTTGCCGACCAGGCCCGCCATCAGCCGGGCGCTGAGGCGGCCGTCGGTGTCGTCGGCGTCGATCCCGACCCGCTCCGCGATGGCGTCGGCCAGGATGACCTCCATCCGGGCGTGCGACTTGAGGAACTCACCGTGCAGGGCCGGATGCTGCATCAGGATCCGGAACCGGTCGATGAACTCCCTCGGCGCCTGGCCGTCGGCGGTGTGCTGGTCGGACACCGCGTTGATCACGGCTGTCCACAGTGGTTCCCGCGACGGCCTGGCGAGCAACGCTTCCCGGAGCCGTTCCTGCCGTTCGACGTTGAACGAGCAGACAGCCTCCTCCTTGCTGGAGAAGTAGTTGTTGAACGTGCGGGCGGAGACGCCGACCTCGGTGGCGATGTCCTCGACGCGGAGGTTGTCGAACCCGTGCTCGCTCGCGAGGCGCAGCGCGGCCCAGCTCAGCGCGTGCCGCGCGGCCCGCTTCTTGCTTTCCCGCAGGCTCAGTTCCGGCGCGCTCGTCCTGGACGCCCCATCGGTGCTCATGGATTCACTGTAGCCAGCAAGTTGCGGGGCTCGCAAATTATTTCGCGCTACGCACAATTTCTGCAGAGCATCGCACGCCGGGGGACCCGGAAACAAAGTTTACGCTTGGGACCCGCGGGTTCGCATTCGGGTTTCCTGGTGGTCACGCCTGGTTTGATTCGGGCGCAAAGTCCTCTTTGTCCTGAATTTCGGCAAGAGTTTGCTTGGTGAATCCCGGTCAAGGTCGCGCACCGCGAGGTGAAATTCCGGTCAACGGGCACGGCTGAATCGAAATTGCTCCAAATGGACCAGTCCGCTGCGCTCACCTGGCACGAGGGCTCGCGGCCGGTGTCACGCGGCGCTCACGAGCGCCGACCGGATGTGGACACTGCAAGGGTGACTCTGCTTGCATGGCCGTCGTTGTCGCCAGCTTCGGGCAGCGCGATCCGTCCGGCACGCGAAGGAAAGAAAGAGGGCACCATGGCGACGCGGGCTCGAGGGTTGCTGGATCGCTCGCGGGTTCTCTTGGACCGGTCCCGGGTCGCCGCGGCGCAGTTCCTGGTCGCGCCGCCCAAGCATGTCGCCGACGGTTCGTTCCCGCCGGAACCGGAAGCCGTTCCCGCACCCGTGACCGGGGAGGGCGTGCTGGCCGGTATCTGCTCCAGCGTGTCGCTGCGCGACCTCAACCTCGTCGACCAGCTGCTGGCCCAGCTGGAAGAGATGGAAGCGAACGAGGACAACGCCGAGCGGCTCACCCAGCTCTACCGCCTCGACCACCTCGCGACCCGCCTGCGGCGCAACGCCGAAAACCTGCGCGTGCTCGCCGGGCGCGACACCGCCGACGACGCCGCGGACACCTCCTCGGTGCTCGACGTGACGCGCGCCGCGATGTCCTCGATCGACCACTACTCCAGGGTCACCATCGGCCGGGTCGTTTCGCTGGGCGTGGTCGGGTTCGCCGCCGAGGACCTCGGCAGACTGCTCGCCGAGCTCCTCGACAACGCGGCCAACCAGTCCTCGCCGAACTCGGCGGTCAGCTTCAGCGCCCACCTCACCGAGCAGGGCAGCGTGCTGATCCGGATCGAGGACGAGGGCATCGGCCTGCCGCCCGCCCGGATCGACGAGCTGAACCGCCGCCTCGCCGCCGCACCGATCCTCGACGACGACGCGGTGCGTCACATGGGGCTCGCCGTGGTGGGCAGGCTCGCGCACCGGCACGGCATCACCGTCCGGCTGGACCGGCGCACCCCGCACGGCACGATCGCCGTGGTGCTGCTGCCGGCCGGCATCGTCTCCGAGCTGGCCGAGCGCAACTGGTCGGGAAGCCAGACAGTCGTCCTCCCGCAGGCCAAGGCGTTCGCTCCGGTAGCGCCCAACGGGCAAGTCGCGGTGCACGACGTCTCCGCCGACAACGCTGGTCCCGGTCTGCCCCGGCGCACCGCCGGAGCGTTCGTGCCGTCAGCGCCGAGCGCGCCCGTCACCCCGAAACCCACTCCCCGCCCGCGCCCGTCGGTTCCGGACACCGACGGCAGCACGCCGAGCGGGCTGCCGCGGCGGCTGTCCCGCAGCATCCGGCCCGTCCAGGCCGAATCCGAGCCCCCGCCTCAAGCCGAGGTCAACGGCGGCCACGACCGGCTGCTGGCCGACCTCGACGCCTTCTCCGACGGCGAACAGGCGGCACTGGACGACCAGAGCCGTGACGCCGCCGGCGAGACGGACCGAGCCGACGGAGGAACCCCGCAGTGACGGCCGCCCAGCACAGCGATCCCGCCGGTTTCACCTGGCTGCTCGACGACTTCGTGCGCAAGGTGCACGGTGTCAGCCACGCGCTGATCATGTCCGTGGACGGGTTCCCGCTCACCTCGTCGGACTCGGTCAGCACCGAGGACGCCGAGCAGCTCGCGGCGATCGCGAGCGGACTGCTCAGCCTGGCGGGCAACAGCGCCACTCTGTTCGGCAAAGGCGCCTGTGAACAGATCATCATCCGGCTCACCCGCGGGTACTTCCTGTTCATGGGCATCGGTTCCGGGGCGGGTCTGGCCGTGCTCACCGAGCCCGGCAGCGACATGAAGGTCGTCGCCTACGAGATGACCCAGTTCATCACCAACGCCGGACACGCGCTGACCCCCGAGGTGCGGGCCGGTCTCCGGCGCGTGCTGACCGCCCGCCGCCCGCGGGCCTGACCGTCGAGGAAGTGATACCCGTGTCCAGCGACTCCTCCGGCGAAGCGGCCGACGACGTCCCCGAGCGGCCGATCAGAAGGCGCAGCAGGCGGATCCGGCCCTACGCGCTCACCGGCGGGCGGACCGCCGCGCGACACCAGCTGCTGGTCGAGACGCTCATCTCGGTGCCGCGTTACGACCCGTCGCTGAGCGACGCGCTGATGCCGGAATCGCGGCAGCTCTACGAGCGGGCGCGCGTCCGGATGTCGATCGCCGAGCTCTCGGTGGGGCTGGACCTGCCGCTGGGCGTGGTGCGCGTCCTGATCAGTGACCTCGCGTCGCAGGGCGCGGTGTTCGTCCACCCGACCGCCCACGCCTACCACCACGACTCGACCATGCTCGAGAGGATCCTCGATGGACTCAAGCGGCTCCCCGTCTGACGCGGATCTGCTGACGATCTCGGCGAAGATCGTCATCGCCGGCGGGTTCGGCGTCGGCAAGACCACCTTCGTCAGTTCCGTCTCGGAGGTCCCGCCGCTCAGCAACGAAGCCTGGATGACCGAGGCGGGCGAGGGCGTGGAGGATGACGTCCCGCACTCCGGTTCGAAGTCGACCACCACGGTGGCCATGGACTTCGGCAGGCTGACGTTGCAGCGGGACCTGCTGCTGTACCTGTTCGGCACGCCGGGGCAGGCGCGGTTCTGGTTCCTCTGGGACGACCTCTCGCGGGGAGCGCTCGGCGCCGTCGTGCTGGTCGACACCAGCCGGATCGACCAGTCGTTCGCCGCGATCAACTACTTCGAGAACGATTCGGACCTGCCGTTCATCGTCGCGGTGAACCAGTTCGAGGGGCAGTACCGCCACGACCTCGCGGAGGTGCGTGACGCGCTGGCGCTGAGCCCGGAAGTCCCGCTGGTGACCTGCGACGCCCGCGAACCGGCGTCCGCGGTCGCGACCCTGCGCGAACTGGTGACCCACACGCTTTCGCTCGCGGTCGTGTCCGGCCCCGGACGAGAGTTCGCCACCGCTCGCTGAACCCCGTCACTGTCGCCCTTAGCTCTGGGAGGTACGTCAAGCATGCGCAAGGTTTTGATCGTCGGCGCCGGGCAGTCCGGCCTGCAGCTCGCGCTGAGCCTGCTCGACCACGACTACGACGTCACCGTGATGTCGGCCCGCACCCCGGACGAGATCCGGTCGGGCCGGGTGATGTCGACCCAGTGCATGTTCCCGCCCGCCCTGGAACACGAGCGTCAGCACAGGCTGAACCTGTGGGAGGACGAGACTGTCAGGGTCGAGGGGCTCGGCGTGTCGGTCGCCGCCCCCGACGGGAGCCGCGCGCTGGACTGGTTCGGTGAGCTGGACGGTTACGCGCAGTCGGTGGACCAGCGGGTGAAGATGGCGCGCTGGCTGGAACTGGTGGAGGAGCGCGGCGGCAAGCTGGTGATCCACGGCGTCGCGACCTCGGACCTCGACGCGCTCGCGAAGCTGTACGACCTGGTGGTGGTCGCGGCGGGCAAGGGTGAGCTGGTCGGGCTGTTCGACCGGATCCCCGAGCTGTCGCCGTACACCGCGCCGCAGCGCGTGCTTTCGCTGGCTTACGCGCACGGCGTCCGGCGGCGGCCCGAGCACCCGGACCAGGCGGGCGTGCGGTTCAACATCGTCCCCGGCGTCGGTGAGCTGTTCATGATCCCCGCGTACACGCTCAGCGGGAACTGCGACATCCTGTTCTTCGAGGGCGTCCCCGGCGGCCCCCTGGACTGCTGGGACGACCGGCCCGGCCCGCGGGAGCACTTCGGCCGGATCCTCGAGCTGACGAAGAAGTACCTGCCGTGGGAGTACGAACGCTGCCGCGACGCCGAGCTCACCGACGACAAGGCCACCCTGGCCGGTGGGTACACGCCGGTGGTGCGCAACCCGGTCGGGACGCTGCCGGCGGGCGGGCGGGTGCTGGGGATGGCGGACGTGGTCGTCGCCAACGACCCCATCACCGGGCAGGGCTCCAACAACGCGAGCAAGTGCGCGGCGTCCTATCTGGACTCGATACTGGCCCACGGGGACAAGCCGTTCGACGAGGCGTGGATGACCTCGGCGTTCGACACCTATTGGGAGTATGCCAGCCACGTCACCACCTGGACCAACGCGATGCTCCAGCCGCCGCCGCCACACGTGCTGCAGATCATCGGCGCTGCGGGGGAGAATTCCCGGGTGGCACGGCGTTTCGTCAACGGCTTCTCCGATCCGACCGACTTCCAGCACTGGTTCCTCGACCAGGCCAAAGCGGAGAAGTACCTGGCCACCGCCTAGATCACCGAGGGTGAAGATCGGGTCCCCGCTCCGGCGGGGACTGTCGCCTTTGCGCGATTCGGGTTACGGTTGTTACCGAGCGTGAGGTGCGGCCTGGGATCGCGGAGGTGACGAGACGATGCGAGCGATGTGGAAGGGCTCGGTGTCGTTCGGGCTGGTGACCATCCCGATCCAGCTGTACGCCGCGACGGAGAACAAGAACGTGGCGCTGCGCCAGGTGCACGAGGCCGATGGCGGGCGCATCCAGTACAAGCGGTTCTGCTCGGTGGACGGCACCGAGGTGCCCTACGCCGAGATCGCGAAGGGCTACGAGCTGCCCGGTGGCGAGATGGTGGTGATCACCGACGCCGACCTCGCCGAGCTGCCGCTGGTGAGTTCCCGCACGATCGACGTGCTGGAGTTCGTCCCGCTGGAGTCGATCGACCCGATCAACTTCGACAAGACGTACTACCTCGAGCCGCAGAAGGCGGCGGTCAAGCCGTACGTGGTGCTGCGCGACGCCCTGCACAAGGCGAGTCACGTGGCGATCGCCAAGGTCGCGATCCGGCAGCGCGAGGCGCTGGCGGTGCTGCGGGTGCACAACGACGTGCTGATGATGACGACCATGCTGTGGCCGGACGAGGTCCGCGTCCCGGACTTCGCCTTCCTGCGCGAGGACCCGCCGCAGGTCCGCCCGCAGGAGGTCACGATGGCGGGCTCGCTGATCGACTCGCTGTCGGAGCCGGTGTTCGAGCCGGAGAAGTACTCCGACAGCTACCGCGAGGCGCTCGAAGCCCTGATCGAGACCAAGGCGGGCGGCGGCGAGACGGCCAAACCCGGCCCGACCGGCGCCAAGGCCGACGTGGTGGATCTGATGGCGGCCCTGCAGGCCAGCGTCAGCGCGGCCAAGAAGACCCGCAAACCCGCCACCACACGCAAACCGGCCGCCCGCAAGCCCGCCGAAGACACAGCCGCCCCCAAGGCCGCGAAAAAGCCCACCGTGGCCCGCCGCACCCCCAAAAGCGCCTGACCCCAGCACCAGCTCCGTAGTGCCCCTGAAGGCCACCTTCACGGCGTAAAACGCCGTGAAGGTGGCCTTCAGGGGCAGTGTCCCGGCTTGCGCGCGCGACGGGCCGCGAGTCCCACGCTCAGGGCGGCGAGTTCCACGTTCGGGTGGGTGGGGAGAGGCTGGGGAGAGGCTGGGGGAGAGGCATGGTGGGGTCGGTGGCGGGGTTGCCGCCCCGGCGAAGCAACACGCCGCGCATATGCCAGACTCTGGCGCTCCCCGGTGGTACCAAGGTCCCGGCGGATCAGGTGACTACTACCGCGGAAGGCGGCCTGAAGATGGACTGCGCGTTCTGCACGAGCAGGCTCGATCACTGTCACGGCACCCTGGTGGTGCACCCGGACGGCGGGTACGCCGAGTGCACGGACCACGGCTGTGTGGACACCGACCGCGTCCGGCACGGGCTGATCATCGACTGTGCCACCGTCGACGGCGGCTGTGACTGCGTGGAGCGGCCCGCTGAGTTGCTCCGCCAGGCATCCTGAGCCGACTGCCTCCGTCAAGTCACTGCCTTTCGGGTCGACTACTTTTCCGGCCCGACGGCCTTTCCGAGTCGACTGCCCGCGCAGGCTAATGCCCTAGAGTGCGTTTTTTCGCTCGCACTTGTCCGTTGCTGCGGGAAAACCGGCTGAATGCGCAGCAAAAGCGTATGCAACTGTGTACACCGTCTGCTGGATGTGCTACTTATGACTGGGCCCTCCGGCTTCCCTCCCCCTCGTAGGCCGGAGGGCCCACCTCATTCCCGCCCCGCCGCCCGCCCTGTCCCCTGTGGACGGAGGCACCGGAGTCACCTTCGGTAGCGGCTTTTTGAGCGGTGTCACCCGATCGAGATGGCAGGTCCCGCCTGCGTAGTCTGCCCTTTCCGAGCGGCGCCTTGGCTCGGAAACGGCGACGACTGTCCAGGCAGGAGATCTCGTGGTGGCGGAGAAGGGGGCTTCGGCCCGGGCGGGCCTGCTGACGAAGCGGGCACTGGTCATCGCCTCGCACGCGGTCGAGCACGCCGCGCTGAGCGACGTCGGACTTGAGCAGGCCGTCGTGATCGCGATGTTCCAGCGGCTGCCCTATTTCGAGCGCGAACGCGAGGTCTACGCCCGCATCGCGCAGCGGGCCAAGGCGACCGTCGTCGGCATGGTCGACCGGTCGCGGCCGGATCTGCCGCCCGGGGTCACCCCGGTGCTGCTGAGCGCCGACGAGCAGCTCGCGAGCGAATGGTCCGTCGCCGTGCTGAGCCCGACCTTCGGGGCTTCCGTGGTCGCACAGGACCTCGCCGAGGTCGAGGACCAGGTCACTTCGCTGGAGGCGGCGCGGCTGTTCGACGGCCGCTGGGGTTTCCGGCGCGACGAGTCCTACGCCGAGATCGTGCGCCTGCGCGACGCGCTCGGCGACCGGCTCCCGCCGCCGGTGCGCGCGGCGATCGACAGCACCCTTCGCTCGGTCGTCCTCCCGGCCGCGACCGAGGTCGAGGTGCGTACCGAGGCCGCGCTGCGGCATCTGGCCGGCAGGCTGGTCGAGCAGCGGTCCGGCTACGCGACGCTGCGCCAGGAGGTCGCACAGGAGAAGGGCTACGGCCGGGATCCGTGGACCGGGTTGCACACTTTGGGCTCCCTGCCGGGCTGGCTGGGGATCTCGGCGCCGGGCACGCTGGCGCTGGGCCTGACCCTGCTGCGCGTCACCGAGCTGCCGTGGCTGGCGGCCCGGCTCGGCAGTCAGGTCAGCATGCACACCGAGATCAACATCGCCGACGCGCTGCACGCCGAGATCCGCACCTGCGACCAGGCCGTCCGGGTCAGCAAGGACGAGTTCCTGCTCGTGCAGCCCGCGGTTTCGGGCGCGGAGGCCAACAACACCGCGCGGACCGTGCTCGACCGGCTGGAGGAGCTGGGGGAGACCTACCCGTTCGTCCGGCTCAGCGGGACGGCCGCGGTGACCGTGTCGGCCGACCGGCCGCTGCCGCTGAACCGTCTCCGCTCGCAGCTGCGCGAGCGTGAGCCGGAGCTCGCCGGGTCACTGTCTGGCACGCTCGCCGGTCCGAACGAGTGGTTTCGGTGAGCTACGGCCCGGCGGCGGGAACTGAGCAGTTTCGAAGAGGGTGCCCGCGGCGGCCGCCGAGATACTGGGCGTGACCGACCGCGGCCCACGGCAGAACCGATCCCGGCAGGTGCTGCCGTCGTGTCCTGCTGCCGGGACCGCTGACCGCGGAACCACGCAGGAGGATCAGCGCATGACCATTCCGACCGAACCGATCGGCAGCATCCCCCGTCCGGATTACCTCCTCAAGGGCATGGTGGCCCAAGCCGACGGCCGGATCGACACCGACGGGCTGACCGAGCTGCGGCAGAAGGCGCTCGCGGACACGATCAGCAGGTTCGAGGAGACCGGTTCGCCGGTGATCACCGACGGTGAGCAGGGCAAGCCGAGTTTCGCCACCTACCCGCTGGCCGGGCTCACCGCGCTGGCCCCGGACGGCGTGGTCATCCCGTTCGCGGACGGGCACACCCGCCAGCTGCCGCGGCTCACCGCCGGCCCGTTCCGGTACGCGGTCCACGCCGACGAATACCTCCGCGAGGCGAAGCGCTTCGCGACCGTGCCGGTCAAGCAGGCTGTCATCGCGGCCTCGGCCGTTGGACTGATCTACCCAGCGGACGGGATCGACGGCTACTCGCGGGAGCAGTTCGTGGCCGACCTCGTCGACGAGGCCGAAGCCGACATCCGCCGGAGTCTCGACGCCGGGGCCGACAGCGTGCAGATCGACTTCACCGAGGGCCGGTTGTCGCTGAAGCTCGACCCGTCCGGTGGGCTGCTGAACTCGTTCGTGGAGCTGAACAACCAGGTGCTCGACCGGTTCTCCGACGAGGAGCGCGCGCGGATCGGGGTGCACACCTGCCCCGGTGGCGACCAGGACTCGGTGCACAGCCTCGACGTCGACTACGGGGGCCTGCTGCCCGCCCTGTTCGGGTTGCACGCCGGCCGGTTCTACGTGCAGCTGGCCAGCGAGCCCGACCCGCGCAAGGCGCTCGAGACCATCAGGCTGCACTCGCTGCCGGAACAGCGGGTGTTCGTCGGGGTCATCGACCCGATCGACCCGCGCGTCGAGACCGCCGAGGAGGTCAGGGACCGGGTCCTGCAAGCCGCCGAATTCCTGCCGCTCGACCGGCTCGGCACCTGTGACGACTGCGGCTTCTCGCCGTTCGCCGACGACACCTCGACCTCGCGCGACATCGCGTTCGCCAAGATCGCCGCCCGCGTCGAGGGCACCCGCCTCGCCGCCGAAGCGCTCGGCTGACGCCCGGCCGCGTGGCAGGTCTCCCGTCCCGCCACGCGGCTTGCCAAGCCCAGGTCAGACCGGGGGAGCGGTCGAGGACAGGATCGCGGCCAGCAGGAGCACCACGGTCGAGATCGCGAGTTCCGTGGCGACCGCCCGGCGCAGCACGCGCGGTGTCACCCGGGGTGTCATCCGGGGTGTCACCCGGGGTGTCACTGTGGCGAGCGTCCCCACCGCACCGGCGGCCTCCGTCGTCGGGGTGTCGGTGCGGCGGAGCACGGCCTTGCGGCTCGCGTTGGCCACCGCCAGCAGCGCGGCGAACCCGAGCAGCTTGAGGCACAGCAGCACGCCGTAGGTCGAGGTCCACAGCGCCGAGATCGACGGCACCACGAGCAGCCCCAGCACGACACCGCTCACCGAGACCACGCCCACCGCGGTGGCCGCGAGCGGCGAGAACCGGGCCAGTGTCTGCTGGAGATCGGCTTCCGGGCGTCGCCGGAACAGGCAGAGCGACAGCTGCGACAGCCCGCCCAGCCACACCGTCAGCGCGGCGAAATGACACAGGTCCGCCGAGATCGACACGAACGGGATCGAGTCGGTGATCGCGTGCCCGGCGGCGGAAAAGGTGAGCAGGGTGACGAAACCGGCGACCGCGGCGACGTTCTCGTACCGGGAACGCAGCCGGTCGGGCAGGTCGTCGGTGGGCACCAGCAGCCGCTTGGCCAGCCAGGCCAGCGCGAGCACCACGCCGGCGCGCAACACGAGCAGCTTGCCGTAGGACGCGCCGAGGGTGGTCGCCAGCAGGGGACCGGAGAACACCTCGGCCAGGCCACGGCCCGCGCCGTAGGGCCCTTGCAGCAGCAGTGCCGCGATCGCGGCGACGGCCGAGACCCCGCAGCCGACGAGGACGAGCCGCCGCGCGCGGGGATCGGTCCTGGCGCCCGTCCGGCAGAACAGCGCGAACACCAGCCCGCCCATCAGCATGGCACCGCCGAACGACGCCCAGCGGAAGCCGGTGAACAGGACGTCGACGAGCGGGTCGGTGCCGCTGGAGCCGGACACCGCGCCGGTGGAGTTGAGCAGCGGGCCGGTGCCGACCACGAAGGCGAAGCCGCCGTGCACCGGATGCGAATCCGCCGAGACGAACGCGTAGTTCACCCGGTAGCTGCCGTCGCCGAGCCCCGGGCGCACCCGGATGCCGATGACCTCGGCTTCAGCGCCGGGCTGGACCACGTGGTCGTCGTCGACCCGCTCACCCCGCTGGTCGAGGATCTGCAGCGAGCCCTGCTGGATGCCGACGTTTTCCGACAGGCGCAGGGTGACCAGCGCGGGCATCGTGGTCAGCCGCGAGCCGTCCACCGGGGTGGAGGTGAGGATCTCGGCGTGCGCCGACGCCGGGGCCGCGGTGAGCACCGCGAAGCCCAGCCAGCAGGCGAGGACGCCGAGCAGGGCCACCACCCGGGTGAGCGGACGGTTCGCGCGTGAGCCGGACATGTCCGGCTCAGACCGTCACGGGCGTGGGCTTGACCCCGCACGAGCAGTCGGTCAGCGCCTGTTCGACGGCCGAGGCCCGCCGGTGCAGGACCATCGCCACGATCATCGGGATGGTCACGATGGTGTTGTAGAACAGGTGGAGCTCCACCCGGGGCACGAACAGCTGGATGATGCTGCTCGGCGCGCCGCCGCCGGTGAGCCGCCAGCCGCTCTGCGCCTGGATCAGCAGCAGGAAGTGCTCGATGTGGTGCCAGAACTGGATTCCCAGCGCCAGGTTCCACCACTGCCGGGACCGCCCGGCGAAACCGTAGCGAAGCGCCCAAAGCACCACGAGCATGATCAGCGCGTAGCCGTAGTGCAGCCACTCGGACTTGATCAGCCACGGGAACGGCAGGCCGAGCAGGCCACGCGCGTCGGGCACCTTCCAGCCGAGCACGTAGATCTGCACCGCCTGGGCGATGTGCTCGGCCCAGTGCGCGATGACGACGACCATGAAGACGTTCAGCGCGGCGCGATGGTGTCTCGTGTTGAGCGGCGCGAGCCACCGCGGTGACCGGGTGAGGTCGAACGTCGTCATCGGTGGCAGCCCCTCAGGTCGTCCGGCGAGCGGATCCGGGTGAGGCGCTCAAACTAACCCCCCGCGGCGGTCCGCGGTAACTTCTGGATTGCTCAGCTGGCTGATCTTGCGCGGGCGCTCCCGTTTAGGCCGAATGCTTCTTGTGAATCGAGAAACCGCGATGATAGAGTTCGCTCGCTTTACCGGATTTTCCGTTTTCCGCCTGAATTGATTGTCGTGCCGAAATGGTCGAACAGTAGTTCCGGCATTCTCCGATCTGGGGGCCTGGGTGGGGGACGGTATCGAGCGGGCGGTCGGCCGCGCGATCGAGGTCATGCATGAGAACCTCGGTGAGTCGATCACCGTGGACGACCTCGCGCGCGCCGCGATGTACAGCAAATTCCACTTCTCCCGCGGGTTCCAGCGGGTCACCGGCGTCCCGCCGGGCCGTTTCCTGTCGGCCATGCGGTTGCGCGAGGCGAAGCGGCTGCTCGTGTCGACCTCGCTCACCGTTTCGGAGATCAGCCATCGCGTCGGATACGCCAGCGTCGGCACCTTCGGCTCCCGGTTCGTCAGCTGCGTGGGCATGCCGCCGACGACGTACCGGGAACGCGGCGGCCGTCCCTGGGTCGCGGGGTGTGCCCGTGAGCGGGACATCCCGGTCGGCCATGGGGTTGATTGTTAGGCAACTTTCCTAACAAACCTTGACGGGTGCCCCCGCCCGGCTCGACTCTTGCCCTTCGGTTCCCGAGAACCGGAGCAGACCTTCCTGACCTTCTACGGCTGGTACGACAACACCCCGCCCGGCGGGACATCTCGTACCCGAAGATCCACGACACCGCGGGCGGGAAGGGCACCTACGCCGACCCGATCACGTTCGCGACGTCGACTACGGAACTGAAGGCGGGCACCAAGGTGTGGGTCCCGCGGGTGAAGAAGTACTTCATCATGGAGGACAGCTGCCAGGAGTGCGGCGAGGACTGGAGCGGCCACGGTCCCAACGGCGGCCCCGGCCTGCGCCACATCGATCTGTGGCTCGGCGGCAAGGGCGGCAACGCGATGAACGCCATCGACTGCGAGGACGCGCTGACCCACTACAACGCCGACAACACCCCGACGATGGAACCGGTCGTCGTTGATCCGGCTTCCGGCGAGCCCCATGACCCGACGTCGATCTTCGACACCGGCTCGGGCGCGTGTTACGGCGGTGCCCAGCCGAACACCACGATCGGCCAGTACCGGAACGTCTCCACCGGCCAGTGCCTCGACGACCCAGGCAACAGCTCCTCGGTCGGCACCGCGCTCAAGACGGCCGCGTGCGCCGGGGGCGCGAGTCAGCGCTTCACCTTCCACGGCGCGTTCCTGGTGATCAACAACCTGTGCGCGGGCATGTCCGGCGGTTCGGAGGTCCTGCGGACCTGCACCGGCGGCCCGGCGCAGCAGTGGTCGATCAACCCGAGCGGCACGATCTCGGACATCCAGACGGGGCAGAGGTGCGTTCGCGCCTCCGGCACCACGGTCACCGCCGGAAGCTGTTCGGGGACCGCGAGCCAATGGGCGTTCACCGCTTCGGGTACCGGTGACTTCTCGGTCGCGGTGACCCCGGGCTCGGGTTCGGCCGCGGCGGGCGGGTCCACCTCGGCGACGGTGACCACCACGGCGGGCGGGACGCGGCCGGTCTCGTTGACGGCTACGGGCCTCCCGGCCGGGGTGAACGTCCGGTTCGAGCCCACGTCCGTCACCCCGGGCGCGACTTCAACAATAACTTCTACAATGACACTCTCGGCCGATGCGGCCGCGGCGCCCGGCTCCGCCACTCTCACGGTGACCGGGACGGCCGGTTCGACCACCCGTTCGGCGGCCTTCGGCCTGACCGTGACCGTTCCTGGTGGCGGGCCGGTGCTGCTTTCCCGGGGCAAACCGGCGACGGCGTCCTCGGTCGAGTCGGCGGCGTACCCGGCGGCCGCCGCCTTCGACGGCGACCTCACCGGCACCCGCTGGTCGAGCAAGGAGGGCGCGGACCCGCAGTGCTGCGCGTCGACCTCGGCGTCACCGCGAACGTCAGCCGGGTCAAACTCGGCTGGGAAGCCGCCTACGGCAAGGCCTACACGATCCAGACCTCGCCCGACGGCACCGCCTGGACCACGATCTACTCGACGACCACGGGCAACGGGGCGACCGACGACCTCACCGGTCTCAACGGCACGGACGCTACGTACGGCTACTCCCTGTTCGAGATGCAGGTGTTCGGCACCTGACGCACTTCAGGGGCGGTCAGATCAGCTCGTCGAAGGCCACGGTGAGGCCTGCGACCACGTCCGGGTGGCCGAGCGGCAAGGGCGCCGGCACCCGGTCCTGGTCGCCGCCGGGGCTGTGCGCGACGACCTTCACCCCGATCCCGGCTTCGCGCAGATCGGTCAGCCGCCCGGAGTTGTCGGCCTCCCAGTCCTGATCGGCCACCTGCGCGTCGTCGGCGCGTGCGAGAAAGCCGTCGGCCGCCGGGTCGATCAGCAGCACGGAACGCAGCAACGCCGAGTGCTGCTCGGCGAGGTCCAATGCGATGGCCGCGAACGGCCCGCTGGCCACGATGTCGCCGGGCGGGCGGTCCGCGGTCTCGGCCGCGAAAGCCTGCTCCGCCTGGGCCATGGCGTCTTCGGCGGGCATGCGGCACCAGACCACGCGGTGTTCGGCGGTGAAGGGCCGCCAGGTCGCCGGGAGCTCGTCGTGCCTGCCCGATCCCCTCGGGTCGAGCACCAGCAGCAGCCGTGTTTCCCGGCGCCCGTCGGCGACGGCGGGCGCGCCGTCGGTGTGGGCCGGTTCGGTCAGTTCGCCGAGCGGTTCCGGCGGGAGGGCGGCGGTCATGGGTTCTCCTCGGTCGGGCCGATCGTCGATCGGGTGAGCCCTGATCGGACGGTCGGCCGCGGGGTGAGCGCGCCGGGTACCCGGTCGGCCGGCGTGCTGAGTCCGGCGATCATGACCCGCGCCATCGACCTGCCTCCTCGGTCTGGGAATACCTGGCACCGGTGAGCTACCCGTGGCGCGGACCGGCGAAACTTCGGCCGGCCCGCGCCCCCGGTTCACCGCTCCGGCACGGTCGCGGCCGTCGGCACCACGGCGAGCAGGTCGGCCACGTCGGTGGTGCGGCGGCGGCGGCCCAACGCCGCCAGCTGCCGGGCGGCGCCGCCACCGCGTTCCCGCAGGGCGGCCCACTGATCGAGGGCGAAATCGAGGTCGTCGGCAGCGCTCAGGGCCGGGCGCAGCCGGGCCAGCAGGTCGCCCACCACGGCCCGCGCCGAGGTCAGTTCGCCGGTGACAGGGTGGACCAGCCCGCCGGTGAGGCCGCCGTGGGCCGCCTGCCACAGCCGGGCGCGCAGGACCTCGGACGGCAGTTCGGGCGGTTTCGTCCCCGCGTCGGCCGTATCGAGGGCGGTGGTGACGAGTGCGCGGACCAGTACGGCCAGGAGGGTGGCGTCCTCGGGGGTGGCCGCGACGTCGCTCACCCGGAACTCCACGGTCGGCAGGTCGTCGGAGAGGCGGACGTCCCAGTAGACCATCGCGCGGTCCAGCGCGGCGCCGGTGCGGAGCAGCTCGTCCACGAGCTCCTCGTACCGGTCCAGCGAGCCGAAGCGCGGGGGAGCACCGGCGGTCGGCCAGCGGATCCACTGCAGGTGCCGCCAGCTGTGGTAGCCCGTCCGGTACCCGGTGTCGAGCGGTGAGTTGGCCGTCAGCGCCAGCAGGGCCGGGAGCCACGGCCGGACCTGGTCGATGACCTGCACACCCCGCTCCCGGTCCGGTATCGCCACATGCACGTGACAGCCGCAGGTGGTGACGCCGCGCAGGGTGGCGCCGAAATGCTTCGCCATGCGCTCGTACCGGGGGTGGGGCGTGACCGTGGCCGGGCCGTCCTCGGCCACCACCGGGGTGCCGCTCGGCAGGATCCGCGTACCGCGACGGGCCGCCGCGACGGCCAGTCCTTGACGCAGTTCTCTAAGCTGGGTAAGGACTTCGCCGGCCGTGCGGCAGATTCCGGTCGCCGATTCGACCTGGCACCGGTTGAGCTCCTGCTGGACCGACCCGTCGTGTTCGTCGGCCTCCCCGGCGAGTGCGGCGCCCTGTCCCGACAACCGGCCGAGGTCGTCCACCACGAAGAACTCCTCCTCGACTCCCAGCGTCGGCACCGTCCACGTCATGTTCGCTCCTCCGGGCGTCGCGCTGATATGTCAGCGTTGGCTGTATAGGTCCGTGCATGCTGACTTGTGAGACCCGGGAATCGGCGCTGGCCCGGATCGGCCGGGCGCTGGCCGATCCGACGCGCTGCCGCATCCTGGTCGCGTTGCTGGACGACGTCTGCTATCCGGGCAAGCTCGCCGAGGAGCTCGGGCTGAGCCGGTCCAACGTGCCGAACCACCTGTCCTGCCTGCGCGGATGCGGCCTGGTCGCCGTGACCCACGAAGGCCGCCAAGTGCGGTACGCGCTCGCCGACGCCCACCTCGCGAAGGCGTCGCAGGAGTTGGCCAAGGTGGTTCTCGCGGTCGAGCCCGGTGACTACTGCGCACCGGAGGACAGGGCATGACCGAGGCGTGCGCGGACGGCTGCTGCCCGGCCGGGGTGACCGGTGCGCGGCGGGGGCTGCTGGTCCGCCGCGTGCGGCTCCTGGTCGCCGCGACGATCACGTACAAACCTGGTGGAAGCCGCGGTGGCGCTGGTGGCGGGGACGCACGCCTCGTCGGCCGCGTTGATCGGGTTCGGTCTCGATTCGCTGATCGAGGTCGCGTCCGCCGCGGCGGACGCGCGGCGGTTCTCCGGCCGGGACCCGGCGGCGCGGGAACGCCGCGCGCTCAACCATCGGCATCGCGGCGACCGCGATCTCACTGCGGTGGCGGATTCCCGGCAGATCTTGTTGTGCACCTACCTGTCCGGCGTGCTGCTCGTCGGGCTGGTGCTCAACAGTCTGCTCGGCTGGTCGTGGGCCGATCCCGTGGTGGCGCTCACCATCGCCTTCGTCGCGGCCAGGGAAGGCCGCGACGCGTGGCGTGGCGAGCACTGCTGCTGATCGGCGACTGCTGTTGATCGCCGGAGCGGCTCAGTACCAGTGCGCGCGGCCGCCGAGCTTGCGGCCGGTGGTGCCGACCAGCGCGAGAACGGCACCGATGACGACCAGCGCGATGCCGATCGTCCACAGGACGGGGATGCTGGCGATGAAGCCGATGACCAGGAGGATAACGCCGAGGATGATCACGGGAATCCGTTCTCCTTCGTAGGTTGCCGGCCCGGGGGCGGGGCCGGTGTGGTGCTACGTGGAGGGTTCCCCGTTTTCCGAAGCGGAAACGGGGACATTCGGAGCAGGATTCCCGGCATTCGGACCAGTACCGTCCGGAAAGGACGCCGGGCCGCCCGGAGTGGCGGGCGCCAGTGGTGACGCACTGAGGGCCGTCTTCCCCGCCTCGCGCGGTGAAGACGGCCCTCAGTGACGGGGGTCGATCAGTAGCGGTAGTGGTCCAGCTTGTACGGACCGTCCACGTCGACGCCGATGTACTCGGCCTGCTTCTTGGTGAGCTTGGTCAGCTTCACTCCGAGTGCGTCGAGGTGCAGCCGCGCCACCTTCTCGTCGAGGTGCTTGGGCAGCACGTACACCTCGTTCTTGTACTCACCCGGCTTGGTGAACAGCTCGATCTGGGCGATCGTCTGGTTGGTGAACGAGTTCGACATCACGAAGCTCGGGTGCCCGGTCGCGTTGCCCAGGTTGAGCAGCCGCCCCTCGGACAGCACGATGATCGAGTGGCCGTCGGGGAACTTCCACTCGTGCACCTGCGGCTTGATCTCGATCTTCTCGATGCCCGGGATCTTCGCCAGCCCGGCCATGTCGATCTCGTTGTCGAAGTGACCCACGTTGCCGACGATCGCGTTGTGCTTCATCTTGGCCATCTGATCGGCCATGATGATGTCGAAGTTGCCGGTGGTGGTGATGAAGATGTCACCGCGGGAGACGACGTCGTCGAGCTCGACGACGTCGAGCCCGTCCATCGCCGCCTGCAGCGCGCAGATCGGGTCGATCTCGGTGACGACCACACGGGCGCCCTGGCCGCGCAGGGACTCGACAGCGCCCTTGCCGACGTCGCCGTAACCGCAGACGACCGCGACCTTGCCGCCGACGAGGACGTCGGTGCCGCGGTTGATGCCGTCGATCAGCGAGTGGCGGATGCCGTACTTGTTGTCGAACTTGGACTTGGTGACCGCGTCGTTGACGTTGATCGCCGGGAAGAGCAGCTCACCCTCGTTGGCCAGCTTGTAGAGTCGCTTGACGCCGTTGGTGGTCTCCTCGGTGACCCCGCGGATCTCCTTGGCGATGGTGGTGAACCGGGCCTTGTCCTTCGCCAGGCTGGCGGTCAGGGTGGCCAGGACGATCCGGTACTCGTCCGGGTCCTCCTCGGTCGGCTGCGGGACGACGCCGGTGGCCTCGAACTCGACGCCCTTGTGGATCAGCATCGTGGCGTCGCCGCCGTCGTCGAGGATCATGTTCGGGGTCTTGCCGTCACCGAAGTCGAACAGCTGCTCGGTGCACCACCAGTACTCCTCCAGGGTCTCGCCCTTCCAGGCGAACACCGGGGTGCCGGTCGGCTGCTCGGCGGTGCCGTCGCCGACCACGACCGCGGCGGCGGCCTCGTCCTGGGTGGAGAAGATGTTGCAGGACACCCAGCGCACGTCGGCGCCCAGTGCGACCAGCGTCTCGATGAGCACCGCGGTCTGCACCGTCATGTGCAGCGACCCGGCGACCCGGGCGCCCTTCAGCGGCTGCGCGGCGGCGAACTCCTTGCGGATCGACATCAGGCCGGGCATCTCGTGCTCGGCCAGCCGCAGCTGGGCCCGGCCGGCTTCGGCCAGCGACAGGTCCGCTACCGCGAACTCGACGCCGTTGACCTTCTGCAGTTTCGCGCTCATTTTTGCCTCTCAACTCCTGATCTTCTGGCAGGACAAGAACAACGTCCGCCGGCGGGTGGCCGGAAGACGGGGGTGCGACGAGGGGGACCGGCTACACCGGACCCGGCACGATCTCCGTGGCCCTGTGTGCGGCGGTGGTGGACGACGCGGTATCGGACAACAAGAAAGGCACCTCCCTCGCAGGAGGCGCCCTTGTGTCGAATCGCGGACCGAGCGTGGCGGACACGAAGTCCGTCGCAGCGCCTCTCGGCCTCTCCTTGAGGATGGCAATGCCCCCGATGCCTTGTCAAGCCGGCTCGATCGGGTCTCGAGGGCTGGGTGGACAGCGGGGTGCCGGTGCGGAAGGCTGGCGGTGATCACCGACAGTCAGGAGAGTTCCGTGCCCATCGACACCCCGGCAGCCGCCGAGGACCCGCGGGCGGACGAGCAGCCCGCCCAGCAGGAGAGCCGGCTCGCCCGCGCCGCCGACGAGGTCGAGGTGGCCGCCTGGGAGACGGTGTACGAGGTCGAAGACCTGGCACACCAAGTCGTCGAGAAGGTGAAGAACCTCGGGCACCGGCACGAGAAGCCGGCGGGGGAGACCCCGGCGCCGTAGGTCCCGCCGCTCAGCTGTGCAGGGTGGTTTCCACCAGGTCGTACCCCAGATCGGGCCGGACGCCGTCAGGGTTGGCCAGCCCGGCCGAGTCGTACCAGCTCTGGTCAGCCTCCGGATGCGGCCCGACCACGCCCACCCGGCCCGCGCCGTACGGCGTGACCAGCGCGGCGGGCAGGTCGTTGTCGTACCGGGCGAGCACGTTCGCGGTCGCGTTTTCCTGGAGCTTGAACTCGGGCCCGTCCTGGAAGTACATCG
>NZ_JAYMZS010000132.1:0-23321 GCF_035828755.1 Amycolatopsis sp. H20-H5
GCTCCCGCCACCCCCTGACCGCACTTGCGAAGGTCCCTGAAGGCCACCATGAGGGCGTCTAAGTCCCTCATGGTGGCCTTCAGAGGCACTTCGGGCAAGGTGGTGAAGTGCGGGTTCAGGCGGGCAGGGCGGCGCGGAGGGTCTGTGCGGCGGCCTTGGGGTCTTCGGCCTCGGTGATCGCGCGGACCACGACGATCCGGGACGCGCCCGCGGCCAGGACCTCCGGCAGCCGCTCGTGGTCGATGCCGCCGATCGCGAACCAGGGGCGGGCGGCGGCCGAGGCCGCTGTCGCGCGCACGAGGTGCAGGCCGGGGGCGTCGCGGCCGGGTTTGGTCGGCGTCGGCCAGCAGGGACCGGTGCAGAAGTAGTCGACGCCCGGTTCGGCCGCCGCGGCCTCTGCCTGCTCCACCGAATGGGTGGACCGGCCGATCACCACGTCGTCGCCGAGGATCCTCCTGGCGAGTGACACCGGGATGTCGTCCTGACCCAGGTGGAGGACGTCCGCGCCGACGGCCAGCGCGACGTCCGCGCGGTCGTTCACCGACAGCAGGGCGCCGTGGCGCTCACACGCTTCGGCCAGCACCTCCAGCGCGGCGATCTCGTGCGCGGCTTCGAGTGGTGAGCCGCCGGTCTTGTCGCGCAACTGCACGATGTCCACGCCCCCGGCGAGGGCGGCGTCGACGAACTCGGCGAGGTCCCCGCGTGCCGTGCGGGCGTCCGTGCACAGGTACAGCCGGGCTTCGGCCAGGCGGGCGCGGACGGATTCTGAGGAACGGGTGGCCATGGCGGCGACGGTACCCGCGCGCTACGGTGGGGTGGTCCGCACGGGAGCCCGAGGCACGGGCTGAGAGGGAGCCGAACCGCTCCGACCGTGGAACCTGATCCGGATCATGCCGGCGCAGGGAGCGAGATCTCATGACGGAAACCGTGGTCATCGGTGGCGGGGTCATCGGCCTGTCCATCGCCTGGCGAGCCGCCGCGCGCGGCCATCGCGTCACCCTGTACGACCCCGATCCCGGCCGGGGCGCGTCCTGGCTCGCCGGCGGTATGCTCGCTCCGGTCACCGAAGCGTGGCCGGGCGAGGAGGAGGTGCTGAGCCTCGGCGAGGAGTCCCTTCGCCGCTGGCCGTCGTTCGCCCGCGACCTGGCGGCCGAGGGCGTCGATCCCGGCCTGTCCGAGCACGGGACGCTGGTCGTCGCGCTGGACAGCGCCGACGCCGCGCACCTCGACATCCTCGCCGGGTTCCTGCGCTCGCTCGGCCGCGCTGTCGAGCAGGTGAGCGGACGCGAGGCCCGCCGCGCCGAACCGGGTGTCGCCGGGTCCGTCCGAAGTGGACTGCTGGTGCCCGGTGACCTGGCCGTGGACAACCGCAAACTGCTGCACTCGCTCAGGCGCGCCTGTCACGGCGTCAGGTTCGTCCACGAGACGGTGACGGACCTCGCCGAGATCCGCGCGGACGCCGTCGTGCTCGCCGCCGGGGCCTGGACGGGACGTCTCCATCCGCTGCTGGCCGGCGCCGTCCGCCCGCTCAAGGGCGAGATCCTCCGCTTGCGCCCGCGCCGGGGCTGCCTGCCGCCGCCGAAACGCACACTCCGCGCCGTCGTCGAGGGCCGCCCGATCTACCTGGTGCCGCGCGCGAACGGCGAACTCGTCCTCGGGGCGACGCAGTACGAGGCCGGATTCGACGAGACTGTCACCGCGAAAGGCGTGCGTGAGCTGCTCGAAGGCGCCGAGCGGGTGCTGCCGGGCCTCGCCGAGTACGAGCTGGTCGAGATGGCCGCCGGGCTGCGGGCGGGCAGTGTCGACGCGCTGCCGTTCGTCGGCGAACTCGAGGACGGCGTCTTCGCCGCGACCGGGCACCATCGCAACGGCCTGCTGCTCGCGCCGGTGACCGCCGACGCGGTGGTGGCCTGGCTGGACGGCGAACCGGCGTCGGAAGAGATCCTCCCGGCCTCGCCAGGACGGCTGCTGAAGAAGGAGCGAGTGTGATGGAGATCCAGGTCAACGGCCAGTGGCGCGAGTTCCCCGACGAGGCCACGGTCGCCGACGTGCTCGAAGCGCTCGGCACGGCCACCCAGGGTGTCGCGGTCGCGCTGGACGGCGAGGTCGTCCGGCGTGGCCGGTGGACCGACGCCGTCGTGGCCAAGGGCGCCCGGCTCGACATTCTCACCGCGGTACAAGGAGGCTGAACATGGACGGCGATCTGCTCGTCATCGGCGAACACAAACTGACGTCACGCCTGGTCATCGGCACCGGCGGCGCGGCGAACCTGGCCGTGCTCGAGCGCGCTTTGGTGGCCTCGGGCACCGAGCTGACCACCGTGGCGATGCGGCGTGCCGACTCCGAAGGCGGTTCGGGCGTGCTGGAGTTGCTCAAGCGGCTCGGCATCCGGCTGCTGCCCAACACCGCGGGCTGCCGCACCGCCGCCGAGGCCGTGCTGACTGCGCAGCTCGCGCGGGAGGCGCTGGAAACCGACCTCATCAAGCTGGAGGTCCACGCCGACGACCGGACGCTCCTGCCGGACCCGTTCGAAACCCTCGACGCGGCCGAGCGGCTCACCGCCGACGGGTTCACCGTTTTGGCTTACACGAACGACGATCCCGTGCTGGCGCTGCGGCTGGAGGAGGCGGGCTGCGCGGCCGTGATGCCGCTGGGCGCGCCGATCGGCACCGGCCTTGGCATCCGTAACCCGCACAACATCGAACTGATCGTCTCGCGCGCCGGAATCCCGGTGATCCTGGATGCGGGCATCGGCACCGCCTCCGACGCGACGCTGGCGATGGAGCTCGGCTGCGACGCCGTCCTGCTCGCGACGGCCGTCACCAGGGCGAGTGACCCCGAACGGATGGCGTCGGCGATGCGTGCGGCCGTCACGGCCGGACGTCTCGCGCGGGGCGCGGGCCGGATCCCGCAGCGCTTCTGGGCCCAGGCCTCGAGCCCGCCGCGCTGAACCGCAGCGGCTTCGGGGTACGGGTTCGCGCGCTGAAGGGCCGTTTTGAGACTGGCTTCACGTCGAACGTGCACAGAGAGCACGTATCGTGGTCGGCACCTTTCCGGCGCGCAACCGCGACGGGTACCTAGTGCGCTAAGGAGCCAGACGGTGATCACGTCAGCGGCCCAGGACGTCTCAGGCAGGTTGTTCCTCGCGGTGGGCAGGCTCTCCCGCTCACTGCGGCAGGCGGGGGTGCCCGGCCCTGGTCACGGCGCTATTTCGGCCCTCGCGACGCTCGCCACGTTCGGTCAGCTGCGCCTCGGCGACCTCGCCGCGAAGGAGGGTGTCGCCGCGGCGACGATGTCCCGCATCATCGCTTCGCTCGTCGAGGCCGGGTACGTCACCCGCGAGTCCGACCCGATCGACCGCCGCGCCTGGCTCGCCACCGTCACCGAAGAGGGTGAACGGCTCGTCACCGGTGTGCGTTCGACACGCGTCCAGGAGCTCGGCCGCCGTCTCGAGCGGCTCACACCCGAGCATCGCGACGCGCTCACAGCCGCGCTGCCCGCGCTCGAGGCCCTGCTTTCCGACGAGGAAGGCTAGGCGTCCTGCCGTAGCGCGGCGATCTCCGACCGGAGCGCGCGCAGCTCGTCGAGGATCTCCTTGTTCGCCGCGGCCTGCTGCTCGGCTTGCTTGGCCTCCTCCTCGCGCAGGTCCTGGCGCAGCTCGTCCTCCATGCCGCGCTGACCACCACCGTGATGAACCACTAAGAACGCGTCTGAGAACTGTCGCAGCAGCCGCCGCTCGAAGCCTCGAGCGCCTGTCCTTCGAAGCCGCCTACCCTCCACAAAGGACGGAAAGTCCACCCATTCGCCCGTTTCATACCGCCATGACCGTTTCATGCGTGCCCCTGAAGGCCACCATGACGGCGTTAAACGCCGTGAAGGCTCCCATCAGGGCACACGGCAGGCCTGGGGTGGCGACTGAAGGGGGCTTTCCCCTCGACTCAACCTTGCAAAAGTCCCCTTCGCCAGAACAGACCGCGTGAAAGTCCCCGTCAGTCACGCGGCCCTCGGCGCCAAACTGGACGACATGACATCAGTTTTCGGACGCCTGCTAAGAAGACCCAGGCCATCGGCGCCTGTTTCATGATCTCCTTGGCGATGTCCGGCCACGCCTCGCCGGTCATCACCTGGAACAGGGTGAACAGCGAGGTGCCGAGGTCGCCGAAGTTGTCCGGCGAGATGTGCCCGAACAGCTTCGTGGCCATCACGCCCGCGACGAAGATGATCAGCGCGGCGATCGACGCCATCCCGGGGATCGCCGTGAGCAGGCCGGACACGACCTTGCGCATCGACGGCACCACCGAGATCAGCCGCAACACGCGGAGCACGCGTAGTGCCCGCAGCACCGCGAACGGACCGGTCGCGGGGATCACCGCGATGCCGACGACGATCAGGTCGAACACGTTCCACGAGTCGCCGAAGAACCATTCGCGGTAGGCGTAGAACCTCGCCAGGAGCTCCGGCACGAAGATCGGCCACCCGCTCACGCTTGGTCACGTGAGGATCTAACCAAAACGGGTGAACAGGAATTCAGTGATCTTCGGGAGCCAACCGCCAGAACGCCGAAACCGGACCGACCTTCGCGCCCATCGGGTACGCGTTCTCGACGGCGTGCGAGACGAACCACTTGCCGTACCGCGCCGCCTCGACCACCGACATCCCGCGCGCCAGCCCGGCCGTGAGCGCTGACGCCATCGTGTCGCCAGCGCCGTGGGTATGCGGGGTCGCATACCGCGCCCCGGGCAGCTCCACGAACGTGGAACCGTCGAAGAGGAGGTCGACGCACTCGGGGTCGTCCACCAGATGCCCGCTCTTGACCAGCACGTACTTCGGCCCGAGCCGCTGCAGCACCACGGCCGCCTGGTACATCTGGTCGCGGTTGGTCACCGTCATTCCGGTGAGCAGGCGGACCTCGTCCAGGTTCGGCGTCAGCACGGTCGCGCGCGGCAGGAGCTCTTCCCGCAGCGCGGCGAGCCCGGCGTCGTCGAACAGCGGGTGGCCGTGCATCGAGGCGGCCACAGGGTCCACCACGAACGGGACCTTGCCGTCGCGGCCGATGCCCGCCTTGTCGCAGGCCGCGGCGACCGCGTGGATGATCTCCGCGGACGCGAGCATGCCGGTCTTGGCGGCGTTGACGCCCATGTCCGAGGCGACGGCCTCGATCTGCCCGGCGACGATGTGCGGCGGGATGTCGGCGCGGTCGTGCACGCCGAGGGTGTTCTGGACGGTCACGGCCGTGACCGCCACCAGGCCGTGCACCCGCAGGTCAGGAACGTCCGCAGATCCGCCTGCAGCCCGGCGGCGCCGCCGGAGTCCGAACCGGCGATGGTCAGCGCGGACGGCGGGCTCGTTGTGTCGCTCATCGGTACGGCTCTCACCCGACTTCTGGTCTAGTCCAATCGGTCATCTCTGCTTCATTAATAGTCCATCACGCTGGCACAGTGTGAGCACGACTGCACTCCAGGTGTGTGAAGGAGCAGGATGAAACTGTCGTTTATGGTGCTCGCCGCCGGCGCGCTCGTGGCCGCGTCGCTGTCCGGGGTGACCGCCGCGAACGCGGACACCGCCAAGGTTTCCCACATCACGACCGTCGGGGTGCACAACACCTACGACCCGGCCGCGTACGACTATCTCGCACGGGCGCTGGACAACGGCTCCTCGCTGATCGAGCTGGACGTCTGGCCGGACGTCTTCACGCATGAATGGAAGGTCAGCCACTCGAACCCGCTGGGCAACGCGAACAACTGCGTCGCGGCGTCCTCGACGGCCGATCTCTACACCGGCGGTAAGAACAAGAACCTCGAGTACTGCCTCGACGACATCCGGATCTGGCTGGCCGCACACCCCGGGCACGCGCCGCTGACCCTCAAGCTGGAGATGAAGACCGGCTTCTCGGACAACGGCGGACTCGGCCCGGACGAGCTGGACGCGACCTTCCGGGCGCATCTGGGTGGTGCGGTGTACAAGCCCGCCGCCCTGCTCGGCGGGTACGCCACGCTGGACGCGGCGTCCAAAGGGGACAATTGGGCGTCGGTGGACTCCTTGCGGGGCAAGGTGATCACCGAGATCATCCCCGGCACCGTCGAGGAACAGAACCCGACGGACACGCTCAAGACCGACGTCGAATACGCGCGCTACCTCGTCGCGCAGAAGAACGCGGGCAAGCTCGCCGACGTCCAGATCTTCCCGACCGTGCACGGCGCTGTCGGCGGGGATCCGCGGGACAAGTACACGGCCGATCTGAAGCCGTGGTTCGTCGTGTTCGACGGTGACGCCAACGCGTGGGTCACCCAGACCGGGCCGGGCTGGTACGACTCGAACCACTACTACGTGGTGATGACCGACGGCCAGAACGTCGCGCCTGCCATCGACGCGCACAACCCGACCGCCGACCAGGCGAACCAGCGCGTGGCCGACCTCGCGAAGCAGCACGCTTCGGTGATCACCTCGGACTGGACGGGCCTCACGACCGTGCTCCCACAGGTCCTCGCCCGCGGCTAGCGCGACTGCCCCTGAAGGCCACCTTCACGGCGTAAAACGCTGTCATGGTGGCCTTCAGGGGCAGTTCAGACTGTGGTGGGAAGCAGGCATTTCAGCACGGCATCGACGGCGGGGCGATCAGTGGTCGTCCCGGCCGAGCAACGCGCCCAGCAGCTCTTCGGGTGTTTCGACCTGGGGCAGGTGGCCGGTGCGGGGCAGCAGCGTGAACGTCGAGAGCGGGATCGCGGCGGCGAAGGCCTTGCCGTACTCCGGGCCGGCGATGCCGTCGCTCTCACCCCAGATCACGTGGACGGGGATGTCGATGCCGCCGAGCCGATCGGCCAGCGCCGGGTCGGACATGACCGCACCGGTGTAGCCGACCAGAGCGCGCACATCTGGGCTCGGCCCGGTGCCACCTGCGGGCGGTACGGGTGCCTTGGCCGGGTCGTGGAACGAGTGTGACCGGAGCTCGGTCGGCGAGAGACCACTGACGTCGGTGATCGGATGGCCGGCGACTTCGATGCCGATCCCGTCGACGATCACCGCGCCGCTGACCCGCGGGCTCTTCAGCAGGGCCATCTCGGCGGCCAGCCAGCCACCGAAGGAGTTGCCGACCACGGTCACATCCGTGAGGTCGAGCCGCTCCAGCAGCTCGACGTAGACCCGGGCCAGCTCGGTGACGCTCGCCAGGCCTTCGGGTTTCGGTGTGCCGCCGAAGCCGGGGTGGGTGGGCAGCAGCACCCGGGAGTGGGTGCGTTCGGCGAGCAGACCGGCGAAGCCCGCCATCGTCGCGACGCCGCCACCGCCGTGCAGCAGCAGGAAAGGCCGGGTGCGGTCGCGGTCCTGGACGGTCACCTCGACCGGACCGGCGGTCTCGGAGCGCAGCGTGCGAGTTTCGGTGCGGGTGGGCCGGAGCGAGCCTGCCGCGGGGAGAGTCGTCATGGTTCCTTCTCGACTTTGGTAAGGTTGCTTACCTAAGGAACCTTATATCAGTTTCCTTAGGTAAGCAACCTGCCTTCGATGAGTTAGGATTTCTCGCATGACTTACCGCCCGGCCGTCGTCGCCTTGGCCGTCAAGCGCCTGCAGTACCGCCACCACCGGGCGTTGAGCCGCGTGCTGGCGCCGCTGGGGCTTTCGCTCGTCCAGTGGGACACGCTGCGCCACCTTGACCGAGTGCCGGACGCGTCACTACACGATCTCGCGTTGCTGACCTTCCAGACCGACCAGTCCTTCGGGTCGCTGGCCACCCGGATGGCCGCGCGCGGGCTGATCGAGCGGGTACCGGGGCCGGGCCGGGCCGTCCGGCATCGCCTCACCGAAGAGGGCGAACGGTTGCGCGCCGCCGGCCAGAAGGTGGTGGACGGCATCGCCGAGTCGTCGTTCCGCGACCTGACACCCGACCAGCTCAACCTGCTCGGCGAACTGCTCGACGCGGCCCTTGGCCCCGATCCGACCGCCTGAGCGGCCGGGCCGTGTCTGGCGGTCTGTGATCAGCTGGTGGTGAGGACGAGTTTCCCGGTGACGCGGCCGCCTTCGCCGAGTTCGTGGGCCTTGGCGACGTCTTCGAGGGGGAACGCCTGGTCGACGTGGACCCGTAGCTTGCCCGCCTCGATCAGCTCGACCAGGCCGTGGAGACCGATCTGGTCCGGCTCGACCAGGATCCGCGCAGTCCGCACGCCCAGCTTCGCCGCCTCGGCCATGACGTCATCAGAGGTGCCGCCCGGCACACTGACGATGAGCCCGCCGCGGTTGAGCGACGGCAGCCAGCGCAGGTCGCTCTGCGCGTTGACCAGCCCGAACACGAGGTCGAGATCGGTGGCAGTGGCCGCCGGGTCGCGGTAGTCGATCGGCTCGTCGACGCCGATCGAGCGCAGGAAGTCGTGCTTGCCCGCGCTCGCCGTGCCGAGCACGTAGGCCCCGCGCGCCTTGGCGATCTGGACGGCCAGGTGACCGACCCCGCCCGCAGCCGCGTCGATGAGCACCCGCTGACCAGGCTGAACGTCCGCGAGGTCGACAAGTCCTTGCCACGCGGTCAATCCCGCGAGCGGCAGCCCGGCGGCCTCGACGTGCGAGAGCCCGGCCGGCTTGCGCACGAATTGGCGCGAGGGCGCGGTTACGTAGTCGGCGTAGGCGGCGGCCTCGCCGGGGAACTTCGGCATGCCAAGGACTTCGTCGCCCACCGAGAGCCCGGTCGTGCCGAAACCGACCGCCTCGACGACTCCCGAGACGTCCCAGCCGAGCGTGAACGGCGGGTTGCCCATGAAGACCTCGTGGGCGCGCGATTTCCAGTCGACCGGGTTGATCCCGGCCGCGTGCACGCGCAGGAGGATCTCGGTCGGCGCCGGCTCCGGGCGCTTCGCTTCGACCACCTTCAGCACCTCCGGCCCACCGAACTCGTCCTGGGTCACGACGCGCATTTCACAGCTCCTTCGGTTGGGTTCTTGACTGCCCTCCTATGCTCTGACTGTTGGTCACTTTTCGCTAGAAGGCACTTCTCAGTAAAGTAGGTACCTGATGGAAACTATCTGTGACGTGCACGAAGAGCCTTGGGACGTCTACCTGCGCAACTGCCCGTGCCGCGAGGTGCTCGATCTGGTCGCCAACAAGTGGACCGCGCTGATGCTCGGCGCGCTGGCCAGGAAGGCCCACCGGTTCGGTGAGCTTCGCCGTGCCGTCGACGGGATCAGCCAGAAGATGCTCACCCAAAACCTCCGCAGCCTGGAGCGTGACGGCCTGGTCACCCGGACGGTGTACCCCACGACGCCCCCGACGGTCGAGTACGCGCTCACCGGGATGGGCGCCGAGGTCGGTGCGTACCTGATCGCGCTGAGCGCGTGGTCGGAAGCGAACTTCACCCGTATCCGTGAGGCTCGCGCGAACTACGACCACCGCGTCCTGGAGCCCGTCAGCTAGCACTCGACGACCTCGCAAGTCGGCGGCGAGTTGTCCAGCGGGTGAGCGTCGCGGGGTTCCGCTGGTCAACTAACTAGTCCTTCAGCCGCCAGAACGGCGACACCGGCCCGACTCCCGCGCCCAGCGGGTAGGACTCCGCCACGCACCTCTCGATGAAGAGCTTCCCCTCGCTCACGGCGTCGGGTACATCAAGCCCCTTCGCGAGCGACGCGGTGATCGCCGAGGCCATCGTGTCGCCGCCGCCGTGCGTGTTGTTCGTGTGGAACCGCGGCCCGCTCAGCTCGATGACCCGCGTCCCGTCCGACAGCAGGTCGACGCAGTCGCTGACCTGCTCCAGATGCCCGCCCTTGACGAGCACCCACTCGGAACCGAACTCCAGCAACGCTTTCGCGGCCTCGCGCTGGGTCTCGGGGCCCGTCACCTCGATGCCGGTGAGCAGCCGGACCTCGTCGAGGTTCGGCGTGATCAGCGTGGCGCGTGGGAAAAGCTCCGTCCGGATGGCTTCGAGGGCTTCCTCGCGCAGCAGCGCGTGCCCGGTCATCGACGCCGCGACCGGGTCGACGACGAACGGCACGCCGGTGCCGTGTCCGATGTGGACCTCGTCGAGCGTCTTGGCCACGGCCTGGATGATGTCGGCGGTCGCGAGCATGCCGGTCTTGGCCGCGTTGACGCCCATGTCACCGGCGACGGCCTTGATCTGCGCCGTGACGATCTCGGTGTCGATCTCCGCGAAACCCTGTACGCCCAAGGAGTTCTGGACGGTCACCGCGGTCAGCGCGACCAGGCCGTGCACCCCGCACGCGAAGAACGTGCGGAGGTCGGCCTGGATGCCCGCACCACCGCCGGAGTCCGATCCGGCGATGGTGAGGGCGGTGCGAGGCGTTACTGTCACGGACTGACCACGGGCAGGTACACCTTGTTCCCGCGCTCGGCGAACTCGTCCGACTTCTCGGCCATGCCAGCCTCAATGGCTTCCACAGTGGACAGTCCGTGCTCGTCGGCGTACTTGCGGATGTCCTGGGTGATCCGCATCGAGCAGAACTTCGGCCCGCACATGGAACAGAAGTGCGCGGTCTTCGCCGCCTCGACCGGCAGCGTCTCGTCGTGGAACGAGCGGGCGGTGTCGGGATCCAGCGCGAGGTTGAACTGGTCGTTCCAGCGGAACTCGAAGCGCGCCTTGGACAGCTCGTCGTCCCACTCCTGCGCGTACTGGTGGCCCTTGGCGAGGTCCGCGGCGTGCGCGGCGATCTTGTAGGTGATCACGCCGGTCTTGACGTCGTCGCGGTTCGGCAGGCCGAGGTGCTCCTTCGGGGTGACGTAACAGAGCATCGCCGTGCCGTACCAGCCGATCTGCGCCGCGCCGATGGCCGAGGTGATGTGGTCGTAACCGGGCGCGATGTCCGTGGTGAGCGGGCCGAGCGTGTAGAACGGCGCCTCGCCGGTGAGCTCCTCTTCGAGCTCGACGTTCTCCTTGATCTTGTCCATCGGCACGTGGCCGGGGCCCTCGATCATCACCTGGACGCCGTGCTCGCGGGCGATGTGCGTGAGCTCGCCCAGCGTCTCCAGCTCGGCGAACTGCGCGCGGTCGTTGGCGTCGGCGATCGAGCCGGGGCGCAGGCCGTCACCGAGGGAGAACGTGACGTCGTACTTGTGCAGGATCTCGCAGAGCTCGGCGAAGTTCGTGTACAGGAAGGATTCCTTGTGGTGCGCGAGGCACCACGCCGCCATGATCGAGCCACCCCGGCTGACGATGCCGGTGACGCGGCGCGCGGTCAGCGGGATGTAGCGCAGCAGCACGCCCGCGTGCACGGTCATGTAGTCGACGCCCTGCTCGCACTGCTCGATGATCGTGTCGCGGTAGATCTCCCACGACAGCTTTTCCGGCTCGCCGTCGACCTTTTCGAGCGCCTGGTAGATCGGCACGGTGCCGACCGGGACCGGCGAGTTGCGGATGATCCACTCGCGCGTCTCGTGGATGCGCTTGCCGGTGGACAGGTCCATGATCGTGTCGGCGCCCCAGCGGGCGGCCCACACCATCTTGTCGACCTCTTCCTCCACAGAGGACCAGACGGCCGAGTTCCCCATGTTGGCGTTGATCTTCACCAGGAACTTCTTGCCGATAATCATCGGCTCGCACTCCGGGTGGCGCCGGTTCACCGGGATCACCGCGCGGCCGCGGGCGACCTCGTCGCGCACCAGTTCGGGGGAGCAGCGTTCCCGCGCGGCGATGTACTCCATCTCGCGGGTGATCACCCCGGCCTTGGCCCAGCCGAGCTGCGTGTCGTGCTCCCGGCCGTCGGCCCAGCCCGCCCGCAGGCGGTGTAGTCCATTGTGGACATCGATCTGGGCGTCCGGGTCGGTGTACGGGCCCGACGTGTCGTAGACGTCGAAATGCTCGCCGTTGGTCAGATCGATGCGCCGCGCCGGGACGCGGAGCCCGGATTCGGTCTGGTGGTACACCTTGTGCGAGCCGGTGATCGGCCCGGTGGTCACCTTCGGCTCGATCTTGGCGGCCCGGTCCTGAGCGCCCCGGCTCTGGGCGTCCTTGTTTTCAAGCGTCGTCAACGACGTTCACTCCCTACGCCGGCATTACCCGGTCAGGTTCATGCGGTCGGTGACGCCCAAGCCCCGAAGGACCCAAGTCACCCTCTCAGCCCGCCAATGGCGCGAGCTCCCGCGGTGTTTGGTTGTAACCCTGACCATGCCATGCCGCGCTTCAGTACTCAACCCTCGGGGGTCGCTCGTCACCCCGACGCCCCAATCGCCTCCCCCGTCTGGGTTGCGCCGGATGGCGTTAGTCGTTCACCGGATCGGACCATGCGATCGGCAGGGATTCACGGCACAATCTCAAGGCTTCTGTAACGGTGCAGAGCGGGTGCTTCTTTGGGGTGTCTATGCGCAGATTCATGATCCCGGCGCTGGTCGGACTGCTGGTCAGCAGCCTGATACCGGCGACAGCGGCGGCTTCCGGCGGGGGTGAGGCGCCGGGCGGGCCCGGCGTCCGGCCCAGCTGGCTCCCGGCGAACAAGACCGGTTTCGGTACGGCCCGTGACCGGGCGAGCAACGTCTGGTTCACCCTTCAGGGTGGCCAGCTGTCCGAGGTCTACTACCCGGACCTGTCCACTCCGAGCGTCCGCGCGCTGAACCTCGTCGTCAGCGACGGCCGGAGTTTCGCGTCGGTGGACTCCGCGGCCCGCGCCCAGCAGGTCCGCCGGACCAGCGACGACGGGCTGACCTACGAACAGACGATCACCGACGACCAGCACCGCTGGAAACTCCGCAAGACCTACGTCACCGACCCGGCCCGCTCGACGGTGCTGATCGACGTCGACTTCACGTCGCTGACCGGCCGCCCGTACCGGCTCTACGCCGTCGCCGATCCCGACCTCACCAACGACGGCTCCGACGACACAGCCGCCGCGAACGGCGCCACTTTGCTTTCCCACGACGCGAAAACGGCCGCCGCGCTCACCGCGCAGCCCGCGTTCGAGCACGCGAGCGTGGGCTACGCCGGGGTGTCGGACGGGCTCACCCAGCTCACGAAAACGTTCGGGCTCAAGGATTACGCGAGTGCGGCCAAGGGCAACGTGTTGCTGACCGGGCAGACCACGGCTGACGGCGTCCGGTCGCGTCACGTGACCCTCGCGCTCGGCATGGGCGCGAAGGATTCCGACGCGCTCGGCAACGCGAAAGCCTCGCAGCGGCAAGGGTTCCGCGACACCGCTCGTGCTTACGACGCGGGTTGGCGCGGCTATCTGCGCACGGTCAGCCGTGTGCCGTCGTCGGTCAAGACGAAGAACGAGCGCGACCTTTACCAGGCGTCAGTGCTGATGCTCGCCGCGAGCGAGGACAAGACGCACCCGGGCGCGTTCGTCGCGTCGCCGAGCATGCCGTGGCGGTTCGGCAACAACGATCCGGCGTACTCGCCGTCCGGCACCTATCACCTGGTGTGGCCGCGTGACCTCTACCAGATCGCGACCGGCCTGCTCGCCGCCGGTGACAGGGGCGCGGCGAACCGTTCGCTGGACTACATGTTCGGCACCCAGCAGCTGCCCGACGGGCACCTGCCGCAGAACACCAACGTCGACGGCAAGCCGTACTGGCCTTCGGTGCAGCTCGACGAGACGGCGTTCCCGATCGTGCTCGCCCAGCAACTCGGCCGCACCGACGCCAAGACCTGGCAGGGCGTGCGCAAGGCCGCCGAGTTCCTGTTGTCCTACAAGGGAGAAAACGGCCTCGCGTCGCCGTACACCCAGCAGGAACGCTGGGAGGAACAGGACGGATACTCGCCGTCGACGATCGCTTCGGTGATCGCCGGGCTGGTCTGCGCGGCGGACCTCGCGAAGCACAACGGCGCGGCGGCGGACGCCCAGCGCTACCTCGCGGCGGCCGACAAGTTCAAGGCCGACCTGACGAAACAGACGGTGACCACGAACGGTCCGCTGTCGAAGGACCCGTACTTCGTCCGGCTGACCAAGGACGGCAACGCGAACGCGGGCACGAAGTACAACCTCGGCAACTCGAGCCTCACCAAGGACCAGCGCGAAGTCACCGACGCTGGGTTCCTCGACCTGGTGCGCCTCGGCGTCTACGCG
Source organism: Amycolatopsis sp. H20-H5 (assembly GCF_035828755.1). Lineage (NCBI taxonomy): Bacteria > Bacillati > Actinomycetota > Actinomycetes > Pseudonocardiales > Pseudonocardiaceae > Amycolatopsis > Amycolatopsis sp. H20-H5. Next base: position 13,987 of record NZ_JAYMZS010000132.1, read on the forward strand.
GCGGACGACCCGGTGATCCGCAACAGCATCAAGGTCACCGACGCGCAAATCGGCTTCACCACGCCGAAGGGCCAGTTCTGGCACCGCTACACCCTCGACGGCTACGGCGAGCAGCCCGACGGCTCACCCTGGGACTACACGTTCCCAGCGGAGAGCCGCGCCACGTACGGGCGACTGTGGCCCCTCCTGGCGGGTGAACGCGGCGAGTACGACCTCGCCAACGGTGACCACTCGTCGGCAGCGCGGCGCCTGCGCGACCTCGGCCGGGTGAGCAGTTCGGGTGACACGATGCCGGAGCAGGTGTGGGACGAGAACGCGCCCTCAAGCCAGACCGGCTTCCCGCCCGGCACGCCCACGGCGTCGGCCACGCCGCTCGCCTGGACGCACGCGCAGTACGTGCGGCTGGCCTGGAACGTCCAGCGCGGGGCGGTGACGGAGCAGCCCGCGGTGGTGCGGTGCCACTTCCTTGGCTGCTAGCGCTCTGAAGTGTCATGAAAGGGTCTTTCCGGACAAAAATTGCCCTGAAAGACCCTTTCATGACACTCGGGACTCAGGCGTCGACGTCCGCGTCGTCGGCGGCCTCGGGGTCCGGCAGCCAGCTGTTGCCCGGGACGCCCCAGTCGTTCGCTTTGAGCATCTTCTTCGCCGCGCGGGCGTGGCGGCCGACGAGGCGGTCGAGGTAGATGAAGCCGTCGAGGTGGTCGGTCTCGTGCTGGAGGCAGCGGGCGAAGTAGCCCGTGCCCGCTACCTCGATCGGGTTACCCTCGATGTCCTGGCCGGTCACCTTCGCCCAGGTCGCGCGGCCGGTCGGGTACGACTCGCCGGGGGCGGAGAGGCAGCCCTCCCAGTCGTCGTCCGGGTCGGGCATGGTCTCGGGGATCTCCGAGGTCTCCAGCTTGGGGTTGACCACGACGCCCTTGTGGCGGGCGCCCTCGTCGTCGAGGCAGTCGTAGACGAACAGCCGCAGGTCGAGCCCGATCTGGTTGGCCGCGAGCCCCACCCCCTCGGCCGCGTACATCGTCTCGAACATGTCTTCGGTGAGCGTGCGCAGTTTCTCGTCGAACTCGGTGATCTCCCGAGTCGGGTTGTGCAGCACGGGGTCGCCGGCGATTCGGATGGCATGGACGGTCACGTCACCCATTTTGTCAGACCTCCGTGGTAGACCATGACGCGCCGGTGAGGATGCCCACGACGGGTGGTCGTTCCGTGGTCTAATGGCGCCCGCGGAATGACAACTGTGTGATTCACGACAACGCCGAGAACGCCCAGCAACGGACCCTGATTGCGAGGAGTCAGATGGACGCCGCGGAGTCGATGGCTGAGCCAGACCAGCCGTCCCCGCCGGGAACCGTGGACGGCCTGTCCGCCCGCGAGATCGACATACTTGCCTTCGAGCGGCAGTGGTGGAAGTACGCCGGTGCGAAGGAGCAGGCCGTCCGCGAGCGCTTCTCGATGTCTTCGACGCGGTACTACCAGGTGCTGAATCAGCTGCTCGAAAAGGAAGAAGCCATGCAGGCCGACCCGATGCTGGTCAAGCGCCTGCGCAAGACGCGTGCGGTGCGCCAGCGCAACCGCGCCGCACGGCGACTGGGGATCGAGCTGCCATGAGTGTGTTTTCAGGTCTGTCCCGGCCGTTGAAGGCAGCGGGGGTCGCGCTGGTCGCGATCGCCGTGGTGGCCGCCGTCATCGGCGGCATCACCGTGCTGAACAGCGGCAGTTCCTCCGACACCGCCGCGCCGAGCAGTTCGGCGCCGTCGCCGGGCACGCCCAGTGGCGGCCCGTCCGTGCCGCCGACCGGTTCGCCGGCGGTGCCGCCCACGTCGGCGGTCCCGCCGTCGACCTCGGCGCCGTCGAGCCCGGTGCCGCCGTCTCCCACCCCCGGCGGGCAGCCGCCCGGCCAGACCGGTCAGCCGGGTCAGCCCGGCCAACCCGGCAACGGGCAGCAGTCCGCGAAGTGGGTCGTGGTGCGCGTGTACAACAACAGCCTCATCACCGGGCTGGCGGCGAAGGCCAAGAAGGACTTCGAAGCCTCAGGGTGGAAGGTCGAGGACCCGAAGCCGTACCCGTACGGCACGATCCCGACCACCACGGCCTACTACCGCCCCGGCACCGACGAGGAGACCGCCGCGAAGGCGCTGGCCGCCGAGTTCGGGATGCGGGCGGAGCAGCGCTTCGAGGGCATCCAGGACTCCAGCCCCGGGGTCGTCGTCATCCTGACCAAGGATTATAAGGGCGGCGACAGCAAGGGCTCGTGAGGTTGCGGCCGGTCAGCACCGGCCGCAACACGCACGACCGCTTACTCGGCCCTGTTCTTCGCGTAGGCCTCCAGCGAGGCGAGCTGCGCCGGGTCCAGCGACGGCCGGACGGCGCGGCTGGCCGTCTCGAGGTGCGCCGCGGTGACCTCGCTGGCCTCCAGCGACTCCCGCATCGCGGTCAGCGCGGCCTCCCGGATCAGCGCGGCGCAGTCCGCCGCCGAATACCGGTCCAGCGTGGCCGCCAGCGCCGCGAGGTCCACATCGGACGCCAGCGGCGTGTTCTTCGCGCTGGAGCGCAGGATCGCCTCCCGGCCCTCGGCGTCCGGTGGCGGCACGAAGACCAGTTTCTCCAGCCTGCCCGGCCTGAGCAGGGCCGGATCGACCAGTTCGGGGCGGTTCGTCGCACCCAGCACGACGACCTCGCGCATCGGCTCGACGCCGTCCAGTTCCGTGAGCAGTGCCGCGACCACCCGGTCGGCCACTCCGGAGTCCGACGACTGCCCGCGCCGGGGTGCGAGCGCGTCGATCTCGTCGAGGAAGATCAGCGACGGCGCCGCCTCGGCGGCCCGGCGGAACAGCTCCCGCACCGCGCGCTCGGACTCGCCGACCCACTTGTCCATCAGCTCGGCGCCCTTGACCGCGAACACGTTGAGCGCGCCGGTGCCTGCCAGTGCCCGCACCAGGAAGGTCTTGCCGCCGCCGGGCGGGCCGTAGAGCAGCACACCGCGCGGCGGGTTGACGCCCAGGCGGGCGAAGGAGTCCGGGTAGCGCAGTGGCCAGAGCACCGCCTCGGTGAGCGCCTGCTTGACCTCGGTCATGTCGCCGACGTCGTCGAGGGTGCGCCCGCCGGTGGCGAGGTTGTCCGAAGTGGACATCGAGATCGGCCGGACGGTGGCCAGCGCGTCGAGCAGGTCCTGCTGGGAGATCCGGGGTTCGTCCGTGTCACGCTGGCGCAGCGCCGCCCGCAGGGCCGCGTCCCGGCGCAGGGCGATCAGGTCGGCGGCGACGAAACCCGGCGTCCGCTCGGCGAGCGCGCCGAAGTCGACACCGGTCTCCAAGGGGACGTCGCGCAGCAGGATCCGCAGCAGGTCGGTGCGGGTCTTCCCGTCGGGCAGGGGCAGGCCGAGCTCGCGATCGAGCAGGTCGGCCGCGCGCAGCCGGGGATCGGCCGACTCGGAGCGCGCCGTGGTGGCCACGATCGCGAGCTTGTCGTGGCGCAGCGCCTTGCGCAGTTCTTCGAGCACGACGGTGGCCAGCGGCGGGGGCTGCGTCGCGGGCAGGAGCGCGTCGATGTCGTGGATGAGCAGGACCGCCGAGCCGTCGCCGCCCACGGCGTGCGCGATCACCTCGCGCAGCCTGGTGGCGGCCGCGTTCGGCTCGAGGACGGCGATGTTGGGCGCGGTCAGCGAGACGACGCGGACCTTCTCCGCCTGCGCCACGGACCGCACCAGTGTCGCTTTACCGACTCCCTCCGGCCCGGACAGCAACACCCCGAGATGGGCGGAGGTGCCCAGCTTGGCCAGCAGTTCCGGGCGGTGGAAGGCGAGATCGAACCACTCGGCGAGCTTGCGCGCGGCCTGCTCGGCGCCCACCAGATCGGCGAGCGGCGGCACGGTCTCGGCGGTCTCCTCCTCGGCTTCCTCGTCCTCGACGATCTCCGCGTCGATGAAATCCTCGGTCCGGTTCACCTGCTCGCTGCGCACGAGCGAGGTCCCCGACCTGCTCGGCGCCGCCTGCGGCGTCTCACCGGTGCGGGCGCCGTCGCGCCAGCTGACCACTGTGGACGGTCCGATGGCGACTGGGCCGTTCGGCTCGGTGGCGGTGACGGTGAGCAACTCGCTGGTCCAGCTCGCCCCGATGGCCCGGGACAGTTGCCCGCGCGCCGCCGGCACGTCCGAACCCGGCGCGGGCTGAAGATCCTGGGGGAGCAGGGAAACGGCGTCGCCCACCGTCAGGACCTTGCCGATCAGCGCGAGCCGCAGCAGATGCGGCGGCAGGGAGACGCTCGCCAACCGCGAACCGGCGACCGTGACCACCTTCGCGGCCGAAACGTCCGCCGGGGCGACGACGATCTCGGAGCCCTCGGTGACACCGAGGTTGGACATGGTGACGTCGTCGATCAGCACGACCCCCGGCGTCCCACCGGCGTCGGCGGGCGCGGCGAGCGCCGCGCTGACCCGCGCGCCGGTCAAGTGCACCGCGTCCCAGGCGCGCAGGCCGAGCGCGTCGATGACCTCGGGATGCAGCCGGACGACGCCGCGGCGCGCGTCCAGCGCGGAGGGGGTGTGCCGGACGGTCAGGGTGATCTGGGGGGCGCTCACCCCCGTCACCCTAGCGACGCACGGCGCTCCCAGCCGTCGAAGTACGTGATGCCCTCCACCGGGGGACGCACGGCGGGCGCGAACTCCCGCTGGCTCGTGTGGGCAACCGCAAGCCCGAGGCGCGATAGCAAAGGTCCCTTGCTCCGACTTTGGAGGGAAGAGAGGTCCCCTGAAGGCCACCATGAGGGACTCTAACGCCCTCATGGTGGCCTTCAGCGCGTGTTGGGCGGGCGCTACTTGCCGCGCTGACGGAGGCCGATCCGGCGCCAGCTGCGCCGCCGTGGGCCGCGGTCGTTGCCGCGGTCCTTCGTGTCCAATGAAGACGGGCCCGAGCCGGAGACCGGGCGGGGGCCGCGCGCCACGTGCTGCTCGCCGTTGCGGGGGAGGCGGACCGCGCGCATCGCGGCTCCGGCGACGCGGCGGCGCAGGGGCGGGCGGAGGCCGAGGCGGCGCTGGCCGCGGGCGCGGCGGATGGCCCGGCGCTCGCGCGGGGGCACCGCCCAGGCCTCGGGGTGCTCGGCGAGCCAGCGGTGGCGGTAGACCGAGTACGGGATGTGGGCCAGGTATAGGACCAGTGCGATGGCCAGCGCCACCAGCGGGAACTGGATGATCGCCGCCGCCAGCAGGCCGACGCCGACCAGGAGCGGCGCGATGGCCTTCGCGGGCGCGCGGACCGTCTTGAGCGACAGGGTCGGGATGCGGCTGATCAGCAGGGCCGCGATGGCGATCGTCCAGATCCACGCCACGTACTGCGAGGACCACCAGCCCTCGCCGAACTGCTCCGCCAGTATCAGCGGCAGCATCGCCAGCAGGCCACCGGCCGGCGCCGGGACGCCGACGAAGAACTCGCTCGCGTACGGCGGCTGCTCGGTGTCGTCCAGCAGGGTGTTGAAGCGCGCGAGACGCAGGATCATGCAGACCGCGAAGATCAGCGACGCGACCCAGCCGACCCGGTCGCCGCCCGAGTGCCAGACGTAGAGGACCAGCGCGGGCGCGACGCCGAACGAGATCCCGTCGGACAAGGAGTCGAGCTCGGCACCCATTTTGGACGTCGCGTCGAGCAGCCGCGCGATGCGGCCGTCGAGGCTGTCGAGCACGGCGGCGATGCCGATCGCGGCGATCGCCATCGGGTAGTTCCCGCTGAGCGCGAACTGCACCGCGGACAGGCCCGCGCACAACGCGAGCACCGTGATGGCGTTCGGCAGCAGCCGGATGCCCGGCGTGGTCACGCGGACCATGGGTCAGCCTTCCGGGTGCGTGACGGGGAGTTCGGCCAGCACGGTCTCGCCGCCGACGGTGCGCTGGCCCTTCGAGACGAGGACCTTGCTGCCGGGCGGCAGGTAGAGGTCCACCCGCGAGCCGAAGCGGATGATGCCGTAGGTGTCGCCGATGGTGGCCTTGTCACCTTCGCGGATCTCACACAGGATGCGGCGGGCCACCAGCCCGGCGATCTGCACGACGACGAGCTCGTGGCCGTCCTCCGTGCGCATCAGCACGGAGTTGCGTTCGTTGTCCTCGCTGGCCTTGTCGAGGTCGGCGGAAAGGAACTTGCCGGGCCGGTACGCCACGCGCTCGATCACGCCGGTCGCCGGGAGGCGCTGGACGTGCACGTCGAAGACCGACAGGAAGATGCTCACGCGCATCCGCGGCTCGGCCGTCAGGCCGAGCTCGGGCGGCGGTGTGGCCTCCTCGATCAGCGACACCAGCCCGTCGCCCGAGGCGACGGCGAGCCCGGGGCGGGTGGGCGGCACGCGCTTGGGCTCGCGGAAGAAGGCCGCGGTGGCGACCGTCGCGAGGGCGCCGACGACGCCGAGCCGCTTGGAGAACCTGCGCAGCGCGAGCGTCGCGACGACGCCGCCGAGCACGAACGGCCGTCCGGCGGGGTGCATCGGCGGCACGGTCTCACGGGCCAGCTTGACCGCGTGCGTGAGTGGGTTGCCAGTGGGTTCCGGCTTGCCGGCGCTCATGGATCTGGTTCCCCGCAGTCGTGGTCGGAAAGAGTGGCCGGCGCCGGGTCCGGCTGCCGGTTCTGGGCGGGTTCAAGCTACCGCCCGCCCGGGTGAGGCCGCTGAGCTCCCCCGTCAGGGTTTCCCCGCCAAGGGTGGGAGGCACCACAACCTGGTAACAGGCGGTCGAAAACCGCGATAACTCTGGGTAGTTGATGCTCGTCCGGCGACCGTGAGGAACTCGATGCCCAGTACGTCAGACGCGGTGGGCGAGCGCTTGGCCGCGTTGTTCCGCGCGTGGCGTCAGGACATCCTCGCCGTGCCGATGCCTTCGCTGATCGATCCGGTGCGGGCGGTGGACGTGGTGATCGGGACCGGCACCGGGACCGCCTGGACGGGCCGGGTGCATGCGCCCCCCGACGGCGCATGCACCCGGTCGCGGGATCTCGACAGCGAGAAGGACGTACTTTAGTCGCTTTTCCGGCGTTGATCACCGATCGTCGGCGAAAAGTTACAAACGGTCACGCGGGCGGCCGATGCTCGTCACCAGGCGCAAAATCGCCAGCAGCAGGATCGCGCCGAGCACGGCGACGCCGAAGCTCGGGAAGTCGAATTCGAAGCTCTTGCTCTCGCCCGTCGCGAGCCGGTAGACGAACCCGCCGAACGCCGCGCCGATCACGCCGACCAGCACGCTGACCAGGCAGCCTTGGCGCCGCCGGTCACGGCCGCCGATCACCAGGTTCGCCGCCCAGCCCGCGATCGCGCCAAAGATGATCCAGGCGATGATTCCCATGTGCCGAGAATACCGGCATCTCCGCGCCGAGTTCCACAAGAGTAGTTGTACAAGAGCCCTTGTGCATCTAGGGTCGAGTCATGCCAGACCGTGAAGTGCGTCAGATCCACGATTCGAAGGTCCTGGCGGCGATGTCGCACCCGGTGCGGCGGCGGCTCATGGACGTTCTCTCGGTGTACGGCCCGGCCACGGCGTCCGCGCTGGCCGAGCGGACCGGCCAGGCCGTCGGCAACATCAGCCACCACCTCAAGGTGCTCGCCGCGAGCGAGCTGGTGGAAGAGGCGCCGGAGCTCGCGCGCGACAAGCGGGAACGCTGGTGGCGCCGTCCGAAGCAGGGGCTGGCGTGGTCGTCGACGGACTTCGAGGACGACCCGGTGGCCGAGGCCGCCGAGTCGCTGAGCCTCGAGCGGGCGAACAGGCTGGCCAGGGCCTGGTTCGCCAACCGGCTGAGTTATCCGGAGGAGTGGCACGACGTCGGGTTCGACGCCGACATCTGGCTGCGGCTGTCGGTGTCGGAGATCGACGAACTGAAGGACAAGATCCTCGACCTGATCACCCCGCTGGCGCACCGGAAGGTCCCGGACGACGGCCAGGAGCGCGAGCCGGTGTTCTTCTCCGCCCGCGCCGTGCCCGGCAAACCGTGACCGCGGGGACCTCCGCACGCGGCGGCCTGCTGCGCGTGCGGGACTTCCGCCTGCTCTGGTTCGGTGAGACCACCAGCATGCTGGGTAGTTCCGTGGCGTCGGTCGCGCTGCCGCTGGTCGCCGTGGTCGTGCTGCACACGAGCACGTTCGTCACCGCGCTGCTGGCCGCGATCGCCTGGCTGCCGTGGCTGCTGGTCGGCCTGCCCGCCGGGGCCTGGGTGGACCGCTGGCCGAAACGGCCGGTGATGCTGCTGTGCAACACGGTTTCGATGGCGGTGTTCGCGAGCGTCCCGGTCGTGGCGTGGCTGGGCGTGCTCACCGTGACGCACCTGCTGGTGGCCGCTTTCCTCGGTGGGGTCACGAGAGTCTTCTTCACGCTCGCGTACCGCGCGTACCTGCCGACGCTCGTGGAGGACGACCAGCTGTTGGAGGCCAACACGAAGCTGAAGGGCAGTGAATCGGCCGCGCAGATCGCCGGGCCGGGGCTCGCGGGACTGCTCGCTCAGGCCTTCGGCGCGGTGGCCGGGGTGCTGGCCGACGCGGTCAGCTTCGGGATTTCCGTGCTGTGCCTGCGTTCTGTCCGCGCTCGCGAGCCTCGCCGCGAGGTGGCCACGCGGGTCAGGCTGCGCACCGAGATCGCCGACGGACTGCGGTTCGTCCTGCGCGACAGGTTTCTCCGGGTGCTCGCCGTCTTCGGCGCGACCTCGAACATCGGGCTGGTCGGGTACCACTCGATCGAGGTCGTGTTCCTTGCCCGTGACCTCCACGCGTCGCCCGGCGTTATCGGTGTCGTGCTCGCGCTCGGCGGGCTGGGCGGAGTGGTGGGCGCGCTGCTGGCCGGGCGGATCGCGCGGCGGTTCGGGAACGCGCGGGGATTCCTGCTGTGCGAGGTGTTCGTCGCGCCGATGCTGCTGCTGGGCCCGCTGGCGGGCGGCGGGGCCGGGCTCGCGTTCTTCGTCGTGGCCGCGTTCGGCCTCGAAGCGGGGCTGACCGCGTCCAACATCATGACCGCCACGTTCCGCCAGCGGTACTGCCCGCCGGAGCTGTTCGGCCGGATCACCGCGAGCGCCGCGGTCCTCAACTACGGCGCGATCCCGCTCGGCGCGCTCCTCGGCGGCGTGCTGGGCGAGGTGACGGGCGTCCGCGAGGCACTCTGGCTGATGGCAGGCTTCCAGTTCCTGGCCGTGCTGGTCCTGCTGCTCAGCCCGTTCCGCCCGCTACGCGACCTTCCGGCCAGGCCGGTTTGACTGTCCCTGAAGACATCCCTGGGTTTTGTTTGTCAAGCGGCGGTGGTGTTTTGTCTGGTTTGTGTGGTGGTGTGGTGTGCCCAGGCTGTGTTTTCGTTGTAGTGGGTGTGGGTTTTGAGGCAGCCGTGC
>NZ_JAYMZS010000133.1:0-22682 GCF_035828755.1 Amycolatopsis sp. H20-H5
GTCCAGAACCACAGCGTCTCCCCGAGCCCTGCGAGGGGAGACTTCACCGCCGCGCGCCCTCTTTTAGGGCCGCCAGGCCCTCCCAACTCGCGACGGTAGGTCGCCCCCTTTCAAGCAAAACCCGCGCTTACGCTGGGGGTCGGGGCGACCTGGCGGCGCGAGTTTGTGAGCGCGCTGGCCAAAAAACACAGGCTTCTAGCCGCACCTCACGACTCAACCAAAAACCCGCAACCACCCTCACCCAGCGGGATCATTGGGCAGCAAAGCCCCACCACCAGCCCCCCCAGGATCCGGCCCACCCCCACCAATAGGCGGCCCCGGCCGAGTAATCCTGGTCCTCGAAGTAGGACTGGCGGACTCACTGGAAGAAGTGGTGGAAGGCGCGGTAGAAGTCTCCGAGGTACTGGCACTCTCAGTAGTCGGAGTCGAAGACGTAGACGTCCGGGTAGGCGTAGGCGTAGCCGTAGCAGCATCCTTACCAATAGGCTTGGCCTTGTCGAACTTCTCCCCCGGCTGCCCATCCAGATAAAGATCCATGAACTTCTGCCAGATCGGCCCGGCGATGGTCTTCCCGAAGATCGGCTTGTCGTTCTGGTCGTGTAGCGGCTTGACGCCGTCCCCACCGACCCAGGCAGCAACCGAGATAGACGGGGTGTAACCCACCATCCAGGTCTGCGCGTTGCGATCGGCGTAGGACTTAGGGTCGTTCTTCCCCAACGTGTACTGCTGCGTCCCGGTCTTCCCAGCGCACTCGTGCCCCTTGGGGCAGGTCAGGTCCGAGTGCTTGATGACCGGCTCCAGCGCGTCGGTCACGTTCCCGGCGATCTTCGCGCTCTGGGCGGCGTCCGGGTCGAACGCCGGTTTGCCAGGGTCGTTGACCTCGAACTCGACTTCGTCGCTGGCGTTGGCGACCTTGGCGACGAAGTGCTGGTCGCGGCGCAGCCCGCCGGACGCGAAGGTGGCGTACGCCGACGCCATGTCGGACGGGGTGATGGTGGTGCCACCACCGCCGAGCGAAATGTTGTTGTCCCCGGCGAACAGGGTGGACCGGCCGTCGGGCGCGACCTTGACGCCGGCGTCCTTGGCGGCCTGGACGACGGCCTTGGCGCCGGTCACGTTGTAGACCATGTCGTAGAACACGGTGTTGGCCGAGATCTCCATGGCCTGTTTGACCGTGCACTCCTTGGAACAGCTGGCGCTCTCGCCCGCGTTCCGCACCGGTGCCGTCTTGTTCGCGCCGGTGCCGAACGTGCGGCCGGAGGTGCCGTCGAAGGTCTCCCCCAGGCCCTTGCCCATCTTGAGGAACGCGGTCAGGTCGAAGGCCTTGACCGACGAGCCGGGGTTGCGGGCGTCGTTGGCCCAGTCGCGGCTGGGCACGTCGTTGCCCTTGTCGTCCTTTTTGAACAGCGGGCCGCCGTAGTAGGCGACGACGCCGCCGGTTCTGGGGTCGACGGCGACCAGTGAGTTGAGGATCTGGTCGTCGGTCTGGCCCTTCATCCCTTCGGAGACCGCCTGTTCGGCGTCCTTCTGGGCCTTGGGGTCGATCGTCGTGTAGATCTTCGCGCCGCTCGAGTAGAGCTTGTCGTCGTCGTAGCCCTTGGCCAGCAGTTCCGCCTTGACGCGGTCCTTGATGTGCCAGCTGAGCGTGCCCGCGTCCTTGTCCTTGGCCGTGTTCTTCGGGACCGGGGTCGGGAAGGTGGCGGCGGCGCGGTCTGCCTGGGACAGCCATCCGTTGGCCACCATCTGGTCCATCACGTAGGTCCACCGCTTGGTGGCGTACGGCTGGTTCTCCGACCGGCTCGGGCCCTGGATGAGCCCGGCGAGCAGGGCGGACTCGGAGGCGTTGAGGTCCTTGACGTCCTTGTCGAAGTACGTCTTGGCCGCGGCCTGGACGCCGTACGCCCCGCGGCCGAAGTAGACGATGTTCAGGTACGAGGTGATGATCTCGTCCTTGGACTCCTCGTTGTTCATCTTGAACGACTTGGCGAGCTCGGTCCACTTGCGGGTGAGCGTGGGGGCGTCGTTCGCGGTGGCCTGCTTGATGTACTGCTGGGAGATGGTCGAGCCACCGCCCTGGCCGCCGGTGACCTGGTTGTAGACCGCGCGCAGGATGCCCGTGACGTCGAAGCCGGAGTTGGTCTCGAAGCTCGCGTCCTCGGCCGAGTAGACCGCGTGCTTGACGACCAGGGGCGCCTCGCCCGTCTTCAGCGGGACGCGGTTGCCGCCGGACCCGGCCGGCGGGTTTTCCTTGCCCATCACGGAGTTGTCGGAGTAGTAGAAGGTGATCGGCTGGTTCTGCAGCGCCGCGACGCTGTCGGCCGAAGGCACGTCCACTATGAAGTAGGTGATCACGAAAGCGAGCGCCGGAACGACGACGAACAGACCGAAGAGGACGTACAGGGTCCGCCGGATCCGCCGCCAGCGACGCTTCTTGCGCTGCTTCGGCGTCAGGACCGGTTTCTTCTTCTTGCCGTTTTCGTCGAGCTCGGGATCTTCGTCGTAGTCGTCGTAGCCGTCATGGCCCGCGGCGTACTCGCCCGACTGCCCTTCGCGGTCGTCGTCGTAGTCGCCGTAACCGAAGTCGTCCGGCTCGGTGCCGTTGTGCGTGTGGTGCGTGATGAGATCCGGCTCACGGTCGGTCGGGCCCATTACGGGCCGGACCATGCCGGTCGGCTGATCGACGCGGGGGCGCCCGGCGGGCGGCGGTGGTGGCTGGCGGTAACCGCCGTTCGGCGGGGTGCCGGGCGGACGGCCGTTGGCGCCGGGGGGCGGCGGGGCCGGACGGCGGGGAGGCATCCCGTTCGGCTGGCGCGGTGGACGGGGCTGCTGCCGCGGTGGGCGCCGGGGAGCTTCTTCGCCGGGCCATTGCGGGGCCTGCTCGTCGCCACTGGGCCACTGGGGTGCGTTACCGGAGGCATTGCCGCGGGGCACGCCACGCGGGGGCGTGGTGCGCTGCGGGCGACGCGGGACGTCGTCGCCGGGCCACTGGGGCCCGGGTTCCTCTCCCGGCCAAGGGGCGCGGCGAGGTGCATCAGGCTCCTGGCCTGGCCAGGAGCGGTTGCGATCGTCGTTCACGAATGGGCCTCCCAGACCGGCGTTTCGGGGCACGCCGTTCTGCGCTCTACAGCGATTCTCTCGACTGACTTCACTGACCCGCTGTCCTTCGCGGACGCGTCCGCGGTTGCGGTTCACCGGTGCCGAGGACGTAGGACTGCACCAGGTGGTTCCAGTTGCAGCTACGGCAGACCTCGACGTCGTACACGGTGAACTCACCGAACAATCCGGCCATCCGGGTCAGTTCTTCGGGGGTCCTGGCCGATCCGGCGACATGCTTGAGCTCGTCGCCGTAGACCCAGGAGACCAGCGTGAGCGCCTCCTTGCGGCAGACCGGGCAGGTCTGCTCACCAGTGCGGCCGTGGAACTCCGCCGCCCTCAGCAGGTAGGGGCTGGCGTCGCACACGTCGTGGGTGCCGACGCGTCCGGAGTGGACCCCGGCCAGCAGCGCACGGCGCTGCAACGCGTAGTCCACGACCTGCCGCTGGTTTCGCACGACAACAGAGTACGGGCTGAACCTGTGGACGCCAGGAGACCTTCGATCCGAGCCTCACCGCGTCCCACCGACACGCCGACGATTCGATAACTGTCCGATGACTATCTGTCGACCTTGCGGGGCACACGCTGGGGGGAATCACAGGTCCGGAAGGTTACTTACGCCACTTCGATGTATCGGCGCGATATAGTGGGCCGGTAGGTTGAGCGTGCCGGTTGGTGGTGCTGACCATCTTCGGCCGCCGTTTGTTCCCGGAAGGGGGTGCACTGTGCTGGAGTTCGCGATCTTGGGGCTGCTGCACGAGGCGCCCATGCACGGGTACGTCCTGCGCAAGCGTTTGCACGAGACACTCGGGATGTTCCGGACATTCTCGTACGGTTCGCTGTACCCGACGCTGCGCCGGTTGCTTCGGGCCGGCTACCTCTTCGAGGAGCTGGAAGAGGTAGAGGACCGGACGTGGGCAAGGCGCGGCAAGCGGGTCTACAAGCTCACCGCCGAGGGTAAGGAACGCTTCGCCGAGCTGCTCGGTGACGCGGGTCCGCAGACCTGGGACGACGAGGGATTCGGCGTCCACCTGGCGTTCTTCTCCAGGACACCGGCCGACGTCAGGATGCGCATCCTGGAAGGCCGTCGCCGCCGGGTCGAGGAACGCCGTGAAGGTCTACGGGCGGCGATGGGCCGGGCCGAGGAGAGGATCGACCGCTACACCCGCGAACTGCACCGGCTCGGGCTCGAGTCGAGTGAGCGGGAGGTGCGCTGGCTCAACGAGCTCATCGCGCACGAACAGGCCGAGCAGCGTGACGGGGAGACCTGAGTCAGGCGTTCGGCGCACCTATCACAGATGTCAAACGAGTTGAAGGAGAAACCGGCATGGGCGAGAACCGCCGCGTTCGGGTGGCCATCGTGGGCGTCGGCAACTGCGCGGCGTCGCTGGTGCAGGGCGTCCAGTACTACCGCGACGCCGACCCCAGCACGCGCGTGCCCGGTTTGATGCACGTGCGGTTCGGCGAGTACCACGTCCGCGACATCGAGTTCGTCGCCGCGTTCGACGTGGATGCCAAGAAGGTCGACCGCGACCTTTCCGAGGCCATCTTCGCCAGTGAGAACAACACCATCAAGATCGCCGACGTGCCGCCGCTGGGCGTCACCGTGCAGCGCGGGCACACCTTCGACGGACTCGGCCGGTTCTACCGCGAGACCATCGAAGAGTCCGACGCGACACCGGTCGACATCGTCGCCGCGCTCAAGGCGGCCGAGGTCGACGTCCTCGTGTCGTACCTGCCCGTGGGCTCCGAGGTCGCCGACAAGTTCTACGCGCAGGCCTGCATCGACGCCGGTGTCGGCTTCGTCAACGCGCTGCCGGTGTTCATCGCCTCCGACCCCGCGTGGGCGCAGAAGTTCACCGACGCGGGTGTCCCGATCGTCGGCGACGACATCAAGTCCCAGGTCGGCGCGACCATCACGCACCGCGTGCTGGCGAAGCTGTTCGAAGACCGCGGCGTCCAGCTCGACCGGACGATGCAGCTCAACGTGGGCGGGAACATGGACTTCCTGAACATGAAGGAGCTCGAGCGGCTGGAGTCGAAGAAGATCTCCAAGACGCAGTCGGTCACTTCGCAGGTCGATCGGGATCTTGGCAAGGCCAACGTCCACATCGGACCTTCGGACTACGTGCAGTGGCTCGACGACCGCAAGTGGGCGTACGTGCGGCTCGAGGGCCGGGCGTTCGGTGACGTGCCGCTGAACCTCGAGTACAAGCTCGAGGTCTGGGACTCGCCCAACTCGGCCGGGATCATCATCGACGCCGTGCGCGCCGCGAAGATCGCGATGGACCGCGGGATCGGCGGGCCGATCCTTTCGGCGTCCAGCTACTTCATGAAGTCGCCGCCGGAACAGTACGACGACTCGACCGCCCGCGACGCCGTGGACAAGTTCATCCGCGGCGAACTCGAGCGGTAGTAGTTCTACTGCCCCTGAAGGCCACCTTCACGGCGTAAAACGCCGTGAAGGTGGCCTTCAGGGGCTTTTTGGTTTAGTCCTGAGGTGCGGTTAGAAGCCTGTGTTTTTTGGCCAGCGCGCTTACAAACTCGCGCCGCCAGGCCGCCCCGACTGTGTACGGAAGTGCGGTTTTTGTTTTTAGGGGGGCGACCTGCCGTCGCGAGTTGGGAGGCCCTGGCGGGCCTGAAAGAGGGCGCGCGGCGGTGAAGTCTCCGCTCGCAGGGCTCGCGGAGACGCTGTGGTTCTGGACTACGGCTGTTGTTGGTTTTTGTTGTTGTTGGTGTTGGGGCGGGTTTAGATTTGCTCTGTTTTTGCTGTTAGGTTGCCGCCTGCTGCGCCGGTGTTTACTACTCCGGTGGGCTCTATGAGCATTGCTGATACTTCGCCTTCGGCGATTGGGCAGTGCTCTACGCCTCGGGGGACTACGTACATTTCGCGGGGTCCCAGGGTGATGTCGCCGGTGCGGAGCTGGATTGTCAGGTTGCCCTCCAGGACCAGGAAGAGCTCGTCGGTTTCTTCGTGGGTGTGCCAGACGAACTCGCCCTTGATCTTGACCAGTTTTATCTCGTAGTCGTTGAGTTTCGCGATCAGCTTGGGTGACCAGTGGGCGTTGAACAATGCCAGCTTTTCGTCCAGGTTGACCTTCATTGCTCCACTATGCCCAAGGCTGCGGGTAGGGCGGCGATTACGCTGACTACCGCCGCTGCTTCTGCGAGGGTTTCTGGGGCGGGGGCGAAGTGGGGGTTTGGGACCGCGTAGACGGTCATTCCCGCGGCCAGGGCTGAGCGGAGGCCGTTCGTGGTGTCTTCCACCGCGGCGCAGGCTTGTGGTTCCACGCCCAGTTGCTTCGCTGCTTCCAGGTAGACGTCCGGGGCTGGTTTTCCGGCCTTCACCTGCTCGCTCGACACTGCCACGTGGATCAGGGAGCCCAGGCCGGTGGCGTCAAGGAACGCCTTGATGAGGATCGGCGGCGATGAGCTCGCGATCGCGACGGGCCAGCGGGCGGCCACCGCCAGTACCGTGTTCACCGCGCCTTCGATTACCGGGGGGCCTCCTGCGTAGCGTTCGGCCATTCGCTCGATGACCAGCTCCGCTATGCGCTCCGGCGTCAGTTGCGCGCCCAGTTCCTCGACCAGGTAGCGCGCCCACTCCGGGGTGCTCATCCCCTGCTGTGCCCTGGTCGCCTCCGGGCGCCAGGTGCCGCCGTGCTCGGCGACGACCGAGCGGCGGACCTCGTCCCAGGTCCGTTCCGAGTCCACCAGCACACCGTCGAGGTCGAAGATCACCGCTTCCATGGCTCGAACCCTAGCCTGTGAGACGAATTACTTCGCTACCCTAACTAATTTTGTTAGGTTACCTAAGTGACTTACCGCGTGGCCGAGCTGGCCCACCATCTGCGACCGCTGGTCTTCCGGCTGTACTACCTGGTCCGCCGGGAGACACCGCAGCTCCAGCTCACCCTGACCCAGGGGTCTGTGCTCAGCGAACTCGTCAACGGCGGGCCCCGCCGGATGAGTACGCTCGCCGAGCTCGAGCACGTCCGGATGCCGTCGATGACCGACGTCGTCCGACGGCTCGAACGGCTCGGGCTGGTCAGCCGCGCGCCCGATCCCACCGACGGCCGGGCGGTGCTGGTCGACCTGACCGCCGAAGGCAGGCGGTTCTACGACGAGCTTGTCATCGCCAGGGAGGAGTTCCTCCGCGAGCGCCTCACCGCGCTCGACGCCCGGGACCGGGCCGCGATCGAAGCCGCCATCCCCGCACTCAACCGGCTGCTGCAGCTGGAGGGCACCTGGAAAGAACAGAAGGAGGAACTGATCCGCGATGAGCGCTGAGCGCCACCCGAGTCTGCTCGACACCGTCAAGGGACAGCCGAAACAGGTCTGGATCACCGCGGCCGCCGCCGTGATCGCCTTCATGGGGATCGGCCTCGTCGACCCGATCCTGCTGTCGATCGCCAAGGGTCTCGACGCGACTCCCTCGCAGGTCACATTGCTCTTCTCGGCCTACCTCGGCGTGCAGGTGATCGCCATGCTCGTGACCGGCGCCGCGAGCGCGCGCTTCGGCGCCAAGCGCACCGTGCTGGTCGGGCTGACCCTGATCGTCGCCGCGACCGCGCTCTGCGCCGCCGCCGGTTCCATCGAGCAGCTCGTCGGGCTGCGTGCGGTCTGGGGCCTTGGCAACGCCTTCTTCATCGCGACCGCGCTCTCGGTGATCGTCGGCGCCGCGACCGGCGGCCAGGCCGGCGCGATCCTGCTCTACGAGTCCGCGCTCGGCGTCGGTCTCGCGGTCGGCCCGCTGCTCGGTGCCCTGCTGGGCACCATCTCCTGGCGCGGCCCGTTCCTCGGCACGGCGATCCTGATGGCGGGCGCGCTCGTGCTCTGCGCCCGGTACCTCAAGGCCGACGGCCACGAGCGGCGCGACCCGGTGAAGCTGTTGGACCCGCTGCGCGCGCTCGGGCACTCCGGTCTGCTGCGCACTTCGCTCGGTTCCGCGCTGTACACGGCCGCGTTCTTCACCGTGCTGGCCTGGTCGCCGTTCGTGCTGGAGTTCACCGCGATCGCGATCGGCCTGATCTTCTGCGGCTGGGGTCTGTGCGTCGCGCTGGCCGGGGTCCTGCTGGCCCCGAAGCTGGCCGCGCGCCTGGGTGAGCGGCACGCGACCGTGCTCGCCGTGTTCGGTTACGCGGTTCTGATGCTGGTGATGGCGGTGCCGAGCAAGCCGCTGCTGATCGTCGCGATCATCGTCAGCGGGCTGGTGTCCGGCCTGCTGAACACGCTGTTCACCGGCACCGCGATGTCGATCAGCGACGCGCCCCGCCCGGTGGCGAGCGCGGGCTACAACTTCCTGCGCTGGCTCGGTGGCGCGGTCGCGGCCACGCTGGTCGGGCATGTCGCGGAGTGGTTCGGTTCGCCGCAGTCCCCGTTCGTGGTCGCCGCGGTGCTCTGCGTGCTCGCCGGCGGGCTGCTGTCCTTCCGCGGCCGTCAGGCCGACCCGCACGAGGTTCCGCCGGAAGCGGCCTTGGTGGGCGAAGAATTCTGAGCTGTCGGTGACGGCCCCCGGACACAGAGTCCGGGGGCCGTTTTGTACACCTTTCGTTCACCTGAATGTCCGGAAAACATGGTTTTGGGCACTTACGGTCTGTTCGTTCCCCAGACCGCGTGACCACCACCATGGAGGCCCTGTGTCCTTCGAGCGCGGGCGTTCGCTGCCCCTGTTCACCGCCCATCCTGGCGGCCGTTCGCCGATCACCTGCGAGTACCGCTGCGGCAACGCGTGTGCCCACCCCGCTCCGAACGAGTCCGGGAACGAGTACTTCGGTGACGTCGTCAAGGACGTCGTCTCCCGCCGGGGCGCGCTCAAGGCCGGTGCCGTGATGGCCGCCGCAGCGGGCGGGTTCGCCGCGCTCTCGTCGGGCACCGCCGCGGCCGCCGCACCCGCGGCCAACGGGAAGCCCCGGCCAGGACGTCCGGTGCCGGGCACCGACTTCGACGTCGTGCCGCCGAACAAGCTCGACCAGGTCAGCGTGCCCGAGGGCTACGCGCAGAGCGTGGTCATCCGCTGGGGTGACGCCGTCGAGGCGGGGGCGCCGAAGTTCGACTTCCGCAAGCAGACCGCGGCCGGGCAGGCCAAGCAGTTCGGCTACAACAACGACTTCGTCGGGCTGATCCCGCAGGATCCGCTGGGCATCCGCAACCTCCTGGTCGTCAACCACGAGTACACCACCGAGGTGCACCTGTTCCCGGCCGACCAGTACGACCCGGCGAACCCGACCGAGGAGCAGGTCAAGATCGCCTGGGCGGCGCACGGGCTTTCGGTCGTGCAGACCCTGCGCGACCCGGTTTTCGGTGCGCTGCGGGCGGTTCCGAGCCGTTACGGCCGCCGGATCACCCTCGACACCGAGTTCGAGGTGCGGGGCCCGGCCGCCGGGTCGCGGTTCCTCAAGACGTCGGCCGATCCCACCGGCCGCAAGGTCCGCGGCACGCAGAACAACTGCTCGGGCGGCGTCACCCCTTGGGGCACCGTGCTTTCCGGCGAGGAGAACTTCCACCAGTACTTCGCCAACGCCGACAAGATCACCGAGCCTGGCGAGGCCGCGCGGCTCAAGCGGTACACCGTCGGTACCGGCGCGAGCACGCGTAAATGGGAGCGGTTCGACAAGCGCTGGGACGTCGCGCAGGAGCCCAACGAGCCGAACCGGTTCGGCTGGGTGGTGGAGATCGACCCGAACGACCCCAGCTCGACGCCGATCAAGCACACCGCGCTCGGCCGGTTCAAGCACGAGGCCGCCAACGTCAAGATCGCCAAGGACGGCCGCGTCGCGGTCTACTCCGGTGACGACGAGCGCTTCGACTACATCTACAAGTACGTGTCGAAGGGCAAGTACAAGCCGGGCACCAGCGCGCACGCCCGGCGGCACAATTCCGCGCTGCTCGACGACTGCATGCTCTACGTCGCGAAGTTCAGCGGGGACAGCCCGGCCGCCGAGATCGACGGCACCGGCACCCTCCCGGCCGACGGCGAGTTCGACGGC
Source organism: Amycolatopsis sp. H20-H5 (assembly GCF_035828755.1). Taxonomy (NCBI): domain Bacteria; kingdom Bacillati; phylum Actinomycetota; class Actinomycetes; order Pseudonocardiales; family Pseudonocardiaceae; genus Amycolatopsis; species Amycolatopsis sp. H20-H5. Next base: position 10,083 of record NZ_JAYMZS010000133.1, read on the forward strand.
ACCGGGCAGTGGATCCCGCTGGCCGCGGGTGACAAGTCCTTTGTGGACGGCTTCACCGCCGAGGAGGTCTACGTCTTCACGCGGCTCGCCGCGGACAAGGCGGGCGCGACCAAGATGGACCGGCCGGAGGACATCGAGCCGAACCCGGTCAACGGCCGGATCTACGCCGCGCTGACGAACAACACCGACCGCGGCGCGGCGGGCAAGGCGGGCGTCGACGAGGTGAACCCGCGCAAGGTCAACAAGAACGGGCACGTCCTGGAGTGGGAGGAGGACCGCGGCGACTCGGCGTCGACGAGGTTCTCCTGGCGGCTGCTGCTGGTCTGCGGCGACCCGGCGGCCGCGGACACGTACTTCGGCGGGTTCCCCAAGGACCAGGTCAGCCCGATCTCCTGCCCGGACAACGTCGCGTTCGACCGGCACGGCAACCTGTGGATCGCCACCGACGGCAACGCGCTCGGCAGCAACGACGGGCTGTTCTCGGTGCCGGTCGAGGGCCCGGAACGCGGGCACGTCAAGCAGTTCCTGTCGGTCCCGGTCGGCGCCGAGACTTGCGGCCCGGTGGTGACCGACCACCTGGTGCTCGTCGCGGTCCAGCACCCCGGTGAGAACGCCGCCAACTCGGCGAACCCGACCTCGCACTGGCCCGACGGCGGCACCGCGCAGCCGCGCCCGGCGATCGTCTCGATCTGGAAGAAGGGCCGCTTCGGCTTCGTCGGCCAGATCGGCGTCCGCTAGGTAGTTGCCCCTGAAGGCCACCATCACGGCGTTAGACGCCGTCATGGTGGCCTTCAGGGGCATTCGCGGAGCGTCACCCTGTTCGGTGATGACGGAAGCCGTCAGCAGGGCATACGTTGGCGGGTGATCTTCGATGCCCACGCTCGGTGACGGTCTGCAGGGAGGCGTCTGGTGCGCGGTGTTCGTTCGGCCGTCGTGCTGGCACTGGCGGCGGTGACGGCCGGCGCGGTCGTCACCGCTCCGGTGGCCGCCGCCCCGCGCCAGTCCGAGCCGGAAGCGGGCTGCACCGGCGGGATAGCGGCGAACCCGAGCCTCGAGAAGCTGTCCGGCGGCATCCCGGCGGGGTACACGTTCCTCCCGGCCGCGCCCGTCCCGCCGACCACCCCGGCCGGCAAGACGCCAAGGCTGCTCACCGACAGCCGGTACGCCGCCGACGGCTCGGTGTACGCGCTGATCCAGACGCCCGACGGCCTGGTCAGCTCCGCCGAGCAGGACCAGCGGGCCGTGCCCGGCGGCGCGTACACGCTCACCGACTGGACGGGCACGTTCGCGCCGAACCTGGCCAGCTCCGCCAACGCGCAGTACACCGGCTTGCGGTTCTACAACGCGGGCGGGAAGCAGCTGCTCGAGAACAAGCTCGACGTCGTCCACGATGTCGCCGGGAGCAGGGTCGCGCGGCAGGAGTTCGTGCCGTCCGTCGCCCCCGCGGACACGGCCAGGGTGACGTTCTTCGCCAGCACCAACTACAACTGGGTCCTGTGGGACTGCGTCGTCCTCCAGCTCGCCGCGTACACCGTGACGAAGGAGGTCAAGGACCCGGTGACCGGCGCATGGGGCAAGGACGCGACCTTCCAGGCCGGCGACACCGCGCACTACCGGATCACCGTGACCAACACCGGCAGCCAGCCGCTCGCGGGCGTCAAGGTCAGGGACCCGTTCTGCGCGCCGCCGCCGTCGGACGGCCCGTTCACGCTCGATCCGGGGGCGAACCGGCAGCTGACCTGCGACCATCCGAACCTCGTGCTGGCAGACGGCAACTACGACGCCCCGGCCACGGTGTCCGGGGTGACCTATCCCGGCGGCCGGTTGAGCGGCCAGACGGCGAGCGTGGCCGTCCGGGTGCTCCCGCCGCCCGCGATCGACAAGATCGGCGACTTCGTGTGGGCCGACACCGATCGTGACGGCCTGCAGGGTCAGGGCGAGCCGGGCATCGCGGGCGTCAAGGTGATCCTCAAGGACGGCTCCGGCAAGGACGTCGCGACGACCACGAGCGGCGCCGACGGCAAGTACCTGGTCGACAAGCTGGCAGACGGCACGTACCAGGTCTGCTTCGACCCCAAGACCTTCCCGGCCGGGCTCACGCCTTCGCCGAGCGGCGCGGGCGACGACACGAAGGACTCCGACGTCGACCCCGCGACGGGGTGCTCACCGCAGGTCACGCTCGGGCCGGGCAGCCGCGAGAACCTGACGGTCGACCTCGGGCTCCGTCCGCCGCCGTACTCGGTGGGTGACTTCGTCTGGGCCGACACCGATCGTGACGGACTCCAGGGCCAGGGCGAGCCGGGTGTCGCGGGCGTGAAGGTGACGCTGCTGGACGGCGCTGGCAAGCTGCTGGCGACGGTCACGACCGGCGCCGACGGCGCGTACCTCTTCACCGAACTGCACGCCGCCGGATACGAATTCTGCTTCGACGCGGCGGGCAGGCAGCTGACCAGGCGTGACGCGGGCGACGACACCAAGGACTCCGACGCCGACCCCGCGACCGGCTGCACCGGTATCGTTCAGCTCGACCAGGACAACCGCACTCTCGACGCGGGCTTGCTCACCGCTCCGTAGGGACTCGAAGCGAACCGGTTCGCCGGGACAGCCGTAGTACCTGGTGAGAGGACTGCCGCGGCGGAGAGGGCCCGATGACGACATCCTGCACGGTGGTGGACGACGACGCCGTGCCCGTCGAGGCTCCCCCTGCGCCGCGCTGGTGGCGGCGGCCGGTGAGCTGGACGTGGGTGGGTACCGGGCTCGTGCTCGTCCTGTTCGCGGAGCTGGCCTGGCGGCGCCGGTGGATGAGCGACGACGGCCTCCTCGTGCTGCGGACCGTGCGGCAGGTACTGGCCGGGAACGGCCCGGTGTTCAACGTCGGCGAGCGCGTCGAGGCCAATACCAGTCCACTGTGGACGGCCATCCTGAGCTTGCTGGGGCTGATCCCCGGGGTCACGCTGGAGTGGGTTTCCGTGCTCACCGGCCTGGTTTTCTCCCTGGGCGGCCTGCTCTTCGGACTCGACGGCGCCCGTCGCCTCTACCGTCCCGCCGGTTTCGGGCTGCTGGTCCCGGCGGGCGCGCTGGTGGTGTGCGCGCTGCCGCCCTTTCGCGACTTTGCCACTTCGGGGCTCGAAACCGGCCTCATCACGTGGTGGCTCGGCGGCAGCTGGTGGTCGCTCGTGCGGCGCGCGGCGGCGGAACCCGGCGCGCGGAGCTGGCCGATCGCACTGGTCCTCGGCCTCGGTCCGCTGATCCGGCCGGATCTCGCGCTGTTCAGCGTCGTCGCGTTCGCCGCGCTGGTGGTGCTCGTCCGTCCTGGCTGGCGGCCCGCGCTCGGCTTGCTCGCCGTCGCCGGGGCGCTTCCGTTGGCGTACCAGGTTTTCCGGATGGGCTACTACGGCCTGCTCACCCCCAACACCGCGCTGGCGAAGGAGGCCGCGGCCGCGAACTGGGCGCGCGGCTGGGCGTACTTCGCCGACCTCGCGGGCCCGTACCAGCTGTGGACCCCGGTGGCGTTGCTGGTCCTGGCCGCCGTGCTGACCCTGTGGTGGGTGCCGGTCGGCCGGGCGTTCGCCGTGCTGACGCTGCTGCCGCTCGCCGGGGCCTGTCTGCTCGGCCTGTACGTGATCCGGGTCGGCGGCGACTTCATGCACGGCCGCATGTTGCTGCCCGCGTTGTTCTGCGCGCTGCTGCCGGTGCTCGCCCTGCCGCTGACCCGGCGCACGGCGGTCGTGCTGGCCGGCGTCGGCGTGTGGGCCTTTGTCGCGGCGGGCTGGCTGCGTCCGCCGTATGTGGGCCTGCACCAGGCGACCAACGTCACCGACGAACGCGACTTCTGGTCGTACGCGACCGGCCGGGCGAACCCGGTACTGGCTTCGGACTACGCGGGCTATCCCGGGCTACCCGCGACGCTGGCCGCCGTCCGGGCCACGACCGGTCCGGCCGTGCTGGTCAAGGACTACCGAACGCAGACCTGGCAGGCCCATCCGACGGACCGGCCGTACCTCACCGTCGCGACCGACAGCATGGGCGCGCTGAGCCTCTTGGTGCCGTTGGACGTCCGGCTGCACGACGGCTACGGCCTGGCGAGCCCGCTCGCGGCCCATTCCGCCGCGATCCCCGACGGCAGGCCCGGGCACCAGAAGTGGCTGCCGGGCGACTGGGAACTCGCCGACTCCAGCCCCGTCGACGCGTCGTCGGACGTCCGGGCCGCGCTGGCCTGCCCGCGGCTCGAGGAGATCATCGGCTCGGTCCGGGAGCCGCTGACCTTCGGCCGGTTCCGCGCCAACCTCACCGGGTCGTTCGCCAGGGGCTCCGTCCGGTTCCCCCGCGACGCGGAGCAGGCGCGGTTCTGCCGCTAGTTACGGTGGAGCGGTGAACGACCTCCCTCTCGCCCTCGTCACCGGCGCTTCCCGCGGCATCGGCGCGGCCATCGCCCACGCCCTCGCACCGACCCACCGCGTCCTGCTCGGCGGCCGCGACGCCGCCGCGCTCGAAGCCCTCGCCGCGGACCTGCCCGGCTCGCAGGCCTGGCCGGTCGAGCTGACGGACCCGGCAGCGCTGGCCACCGCGGCCGCCGAGATCGGCGAGCTGGACGTCCTGGTGCACTCCGCCGGGATCGCCGGCCTCGGCACGGTCGAACAGGCCGGCGCCAAGGCCTGGCGGGACAACTTCGAGGTCAACGTCCTCGCGGTCGCCGAGTTGACCCGCCTGACGCTGCCCGCGCTGCGCGCCGCGAACGGCCACGTCGTGGTGATCAACTCTGGCGCCGGCCAAGCCGCTCGCGCAGGTTGGGGCCCCTACGCGGCCAGCAAGTTCGCCGCCCGCGCGTTCGCCGACGCCCTGCGCGCGGAGGAGCCCGCCCTGCGCGTGACCTCGATCTACCCCGGCCGCACGGACACCGAGATGCAGCAGTCGATCATCGCGGCCGAAGGCGGCGACTACGACCCCGCCCGTTTCCTCCGCCCCGACTCCGTCGCGATGGCCGTCCTCGCCGCCGTCTCCGCGAGCCCCGAGGCCCACCTCACCGACCTCATCCTCCGGCCCCGCTAGCTCTCTCCCCCTCCCGAACGCCATGAACGGACCGTTTATGGCAAAAGGGCTTCAGCCGCGCAACCGTGCCGCCGTCTCGGCCACCGAAGCCTGGACCTTCGCGCGGTCGACGCGCAGGGACTCGCCCTCGCCGACGACCTGCTCGCCCGCCACCCAGACGTCGCGGACCCGCCGCGAGCCCGCCGCCCACACCAGGTTCGCCAGCAGCTGCTCGTCCGGCACGTCGAGCCCGGTCGCGAACGCCGGGTCGTCAAGGTCGACGTGCACCAGGTCGGCCCAGCGGCCGGGCTCCAGCGCGCCGAGGTCGTCGCGGCCGAGCGCCTTGGCACCGCCGCGGGTCGCGAGCAGGAACGCGTCCGCCGCGGTCATCGTCATCGCGTCGCCGGTCGCGAGGCGGGCGAGCATCGGCGCCAGCTGCAGCTCTTCCCACAGGTCGATGTCGTCGTTGCTGGCGGGCCCGTCCGTGCCCAGCCCGACGGCCACCCCGGCGGCGCGCAGCTCGGTTACCCGCGCGATGCCCGACGCCAGTTTCGCGTTCGAGCCAGGGCAGTGCGCCATCCCGGTGCCGCGTGCCGCGAACAGCGCGATGTCGGCGTCGGACAGGTGGATCGCGTGCGCGGCGACGGTCCGGCCGGACAGCAGGCCGACCTCGTCCAGCAACGCGGGCACCGAACCGTGCAGCTCACGCTGCTTCAGGTCCTCCGCGGCCGCCTCGGCCACGTGGATCTGCACGAGCGCGCCCCGCGCCGCCGCCGACTCCGCGACCGCGCGCAGGCCCTCCGGCGTCAGCATGTACGCCGAGTGCGGCCCGTAGCCGAGTTCGACGCGCTCGCCGGGCCCGAACCGCAGGCCGTCGGTGTCGATCCAGCGTTCGACGGCCGCGAGCTGCGCCCGCCAGTCCATGTGCGGCAGGTCCATGATCGCCGGGCCGAGCAGCGCGCGGCCGCCCGTGGTGAGCACCGCTTCGGCGATCTGCTCGCAGTCGAAGTACATCTCCGCGCTGGTGGTGACGCCGTGACGCAGCATCTCGACCGAGCCCAGCAACATGCCGGTGCGCACGTCCTCCGGCCGCATCTTCGCCTCGGCGGGCCAGATGAGTTCGTTGAGCCAGCGCAGCAGCGGTACGTCGCCGCCCATCCCGCGCAGCAACGTCATCGGGCTGTGCGCGTGGGTGTTCACCAGGCCGGGCATCAGGATGCCGGACAGCGTCGTGACCAGCGCGGTGGATTCCGGGGCCGCCGAAGCCGGTCCGCAGAAGGTGAGGTGGCCGGTGTCGTCCACGTCGACGACGGCGTCGCGCAGCAGCGAGCAGGCGGGGTCGGCGGGAAGGACGACAGGAGCGTGGAAACGACGGGACATGGCCGGATCTTACGGAAGGCCGTTACTGGTCGACGACCCCGCTGCGCCAAGCCCACGCCGCGATCTCCACGCGGTTCCGCGCGCCGATCTTGCCCTGCACGGACGCCAGGTGGGTCTTCACCGTGGACAGTGACAGGTACAGCTCGGTGCCGATCTCGGTGTTGGTCAACCCCTTCGCGGCGGCCTTGACCACGTCGAGCTCGCGAGCGGTCAGCGGCTCGACAGGCGGGCTGACCTCGCGTTTCACCGTCCCACCGCTGAAGTGCTTGAGCAGCCGGACGGTGATCTGGGGCGAAACCAGCGCGTCGCCGCGGTCGGCCGCGCGCACCGCTTCGATGAGCAGCGCCGGGCCCGCGTCCTTGAGCAGGAAGCCGCTCGCGCCGTTGCGCAGCGCGGTGTGCACGTACTCGTCGAGGTCGAAGGTGGTGACCACCACCACCTTGAGCGGCTCGGTCACGTCCGGCCCGGCGAGCTGCCGGGTGACCTCGAGCCCGTCGAGGCCGGGCATGCGGATGTCGAGCAGGCAGACGTTCGGGCGCAGCTCGCGCGCCTTGCCCACCGCCGAGATCCCGTCCGCGACGTCGGCGACCACCTCGATGTCGTCCTGGGCGTCGAGGATCATCCGGAACCCGGTCCGGACCATCTCCTGGTCGTCGGCGATCAGTACCCGGATCACTCTTCTCCTTCGAGTGGTAGCCAAACCTCGACGCGCCAGCCGCCGTCCCGCCCGCGCCCGGCCTCCAGGCGGCCGTGCAGGAGGGCGACGCGCTCGCGCATGCCGATCAGACCGTAGCCGCCCGATCCGCCGACCGGATGGTGGTCGGCTTCCTTGCCGTCGTCGGTCACCCGGAGGTGCAGTTCCCGGCCGATGACCTCGGCCAGCACGAACGCGTGTTCCGCGCCTGCCGCGTGCTTGCCGACGTTCGTCAGCGACTCCTGGACCAGCCGCAACGCCGACCGCCCGACTTCCTGCGGCAGGTGCTCCGGCAGGTTCAGCCCGACCATGGTGGGCACGCCGTGGTTCGAGCCGTCGACGAGTTTGCGCAGGTCGGCCTCCAGATCGGTGGTGGCCTGCTCGCTGAACTCGCTGCTGCCCGCCGCCGCGTCCCCGCGCATGCTGCGGACCAGCCTGCGCATCGCGGCCAGCGCCTCGACCCCGGCGTCCTCGATGCGGCCCATGGCCTCCAGCGCGATCAGCGGGTTCTTCTCCCCCAGCAGCCGCGCCGCCTGCGCCTGCACGACGATCCCGGTGACGTGGTGCGCGACGACGTCGTGCAGCTCGCGGGCGAGCGCCATCCGTTCCGACGTCTGTGCGTCGGTCACCGCCGAGAGCACGACCTGCTTGCGCTCGGAGTCCCGTGAGCGCAGGAACAGGCCGATGACCACCGCGATGCCCAGCAGCAGCAGCGCGATCGCGGCGTAGTACTTCAGCTGCGCCAGGTCGAGCAGCGGGCGGGGCCCCGGCCGTTCGGCGTTGACGATCACCGCCAGCGCGACGACGGCGCTGAAGCCGCCGATACACGACCAGGCGCGTTTGCCCGGCACCGACCGGACCAGGTGTATGACGGTGGCCAGCGTGGCCACGACCTGCGTCGCCGGCACCCCGACCGCCAACGGGTACGAATACCGCAGGTTCAGTGCCGGGGTGACCATCGCGGACAGGAACAGCAGCGCCGTGAGCCCCAGCGCCGACGGGACCGGGTACCGCGAGGCCAGCACGGACAGCAGGGCCGCGCCGAGCGAGCAGAGCACGATCGGCAAGGCCCTCGGCGCCTTGAAGGCCTCGGCGAACTCGTAGAGCAACGCGAACGCCAGCACCCCGATCAGCAGCCATTGGGTACGGGCGAGGTCGATCAGCGGACTGCTCACGCGCGGTTTCGGAGCCGGACGGCCGCCTCGCGCGCCGAGCAGCACCGACCCCCCGAGCAGCACCACGCCGAAGAGCAGCGACTGGATCATGACGCCGCCGCTCACGCCGGGCTGGCCGCGGTTCGTGATGGCGATCAGCGCGGCCACCACCAGCGAGCAGACCGCGGCGAACGCGACACCCGGCCGGGCGCGGCGGACGACGTAGTAGACGAGTTCGAACCCGGCGACGACCTCCGTGGCCGACAATCTCGCCAGCACCGTCGAGTAAGCGGGTGCGTGCGCGAAGTTGATGAAGACGCTGAACACGACCAGCGTGGCCGCCCCGGCGAACGCGGCCACCGCGGCGCGGGAACGTGCCCACCACACACAGCCTGCCATCGCGAGAATGCCGGGCAGCAGGAACAGATCGACGCCCTTCGGACCGGAGTCGTCGGCGCTCGCGGGAAGAATGATGCCCAGATCGACCAGCAGTGCGGCGACGAGCACGACACCGGGCAGGCCGAGAAGACGTGCGTACTCGGTCACTCGCGTCTGGAGGGATCGCTGCGCTGGGGGAGGTGGCACACCGTGACGGTAGAGGATTCCGCGGGCCCCGCACCTTGGCCGAGTGGTCCGACCGGGTCGGCCGATCGGCCGATGCCGGGCCCAGGAGCACTGGCCGTCTGCCCGAAGTGGACACCCCTCGAATCCGCGAAGCTTCCTCCCGAAGCAAGAACGAGGCACCGGCCATCCCGGCCACGGCAAAAGTGATCAAAGGTCCTTTGCTCCCGCTTTTTCGGCCCTCAGGACCGGGATCGCGATGGCGGGGTGCCTTCCAGACCACAGCGCGATCTCGTCGGCGCGATAGGAGACAGAGTGGAACCGCTGAACAATCCACAGTGGACCGGTGGCCCGGTGCTTTCCGGTCGTGGGCTGGTGAAGCGCTACGGCAACCAGCACGCGCTGGCCGGGATCGACATCGACATCCAGCCGGGTGACGCGGTGGCGATCGTCGGGCCGTCCGGTTCCGGCAAGACCTCGCTGCTGCACGTCCTGGCCGGTATTCTGCGGGCCGACGCCGGGGAGATCTTCCTGTCCGGTCAGCGGATCGACCAGCTCGGGGAGAAGAAGCGCAGCGAGCTGCGCCGCTCCGAGTTCGGTTTCGTGTTCCAGTCCGGCATGCTCGTCGCCGAGCTGACCGCCGAAGAGAACGTCGCGCTCCCCTCGCTGCTGGCAGGCAAGAGCCGCAAGGAATCGATCGACGCGGGCCGCGAGTGGCTTACGCGGCTCGGTCTTGGCGGCAAGGAGAAGCGGCGTCCCGGCGAGCTGTCCGGCGGGGAGGCCCAGCGGGTCGCCATCGCGCGGGCGCTGACGCACCGGCCCAAGGTGATCTTCGCCGACGAGCCGACCGGCGCGCTGGACACCCGCACCGGCCGCGCCACCATGGACGCCCTGCTGGTCGCCGCCGCCGACACCGGCGCCGCGGTGATCGTGGTGACCCACGACCGCGAGCTCGCCGAGTCGATGCCGCGGACCGTGTCGATCCGTGACGGCCTGATCGCGACGAGGCTCGCGGCATGAATTCGATGCAACTCGCCCTGCGGGTGCTGCGCGTCGACCGGCGCACCCGCACCTCGGCGATCCTGACCGCGATCGGCGTCGCGGTGGCGACCGGGCTGGTGCTGCTGCTCGCCGCCCTGCCGTTCGCGACGCAGGCCCGCGCGGACCGCGCGGTGTGGCAGGACGGCTCCGCCTCCGGCCACTCGCTCGGCTCGAACCAGCCGGCCAAGCTGCTGATCGCGACCTCCAGCGACTACGCCGTCAACCAGCAGATCCGCCGGATCGACGTGGCACTGACCGGCACCACGGCGGCCTCGTCCGTCGAGCTGCCCGCGGGCGTGCCGAAGCTCCCCGGGCCGGGCGAGGTCCTCGTTTCGTCCTCGCTCGGCAGGCTGATTCAAGCCACCCCGTCGTCGCAGCTGGCCGACCGGTTCGGCGGCAAGCTCGTCGGCTCGCTCGGCGAGCAAGCGCTGCGGTACCCGGAACAGCTGGTCGCGGTGGTCGGTCACACGCCTGACACGATGCCGCAGAACGCCCAGTCGGGGCCGGGTTTCGCCACGGGACCCGGCCGGACCGACGGGCTGCTGGAGCTGCTCGCCTGGGTCGGCGTCGTGGTGCTGCTGGTGCCGAGCCTGGTGCTGGTCGCGTCCTCGGCGCGGCTGACCGCGGCCCGCCGGGAGCGACGGCTGGCCGCGTTGCGCCTCGCCGGGGCGACCCCCGGTCAGGTGGTCGGGATGGTCGGCGCGGAAACCGCGCTGTCAGCCGTCGCCGGTGCGGTGCTCGGCATCGCGGTGAGCCCCGCGCTGCACGGGCTGGCCACGTTCGTGCCATGGGACGGCGGGACTTGGCTGGCTTCGGACTTCACGCTGCCGGTGGGCGCGATCGTGGCGATCGCGATGGTGATCCCGGCGCTCGTGCTGCTCGCCGCCGTGCTGGGCCTGCGCCGGGTGCTCCGCACGCCGTTGTTCGCGGTCGGGGGACACACCCGCAAGCCGCTGCATTGGTGGCGGCTGCTCGCGCTGCCCGTCGCCGGGCTGTTCTTCCTCTACGCGGTGACCTCGTCGAAGGACTCCGGCGGCATCGGTGCGGTCATGCTCGGCCTCTTCCTGCTGGTCGGCTCGGCCGCGCTGGTCGGCCCGTGGGTGACGTCCGCGGTGGGCGGCACGTTCGTGCGGATCTGGCGCCGACCTGCCTCGCTGCTGGCCGGACGCCGCCTGCGTGACGATCCCAAGGGCGCCTACCGGGCCTCGGCGGGTGTGGTGCTCGCGGTGTTCGCCGGTTCGATGGCGCTGACCCTGCTGCCCTCGTTCGAGTCGCTGGCGGGCGGCGGACGGTCCTTTCAGGACTCCGTCCTCTACTTCGAAACCCCCTCGGCGAACGCCCCGAAGGCGGCCGAGCAGGCGAACGCCACGCTCGCGAAGTACGGCCAGCCCGAACGGGCGACGTCGGTCGGCTCGCTCTCCGTGTCCACCACGCCGTACCGGCCGGGCGAGCACCCGGCGGCCTGGGGGGCCTTGGTGATGACCTGTGACCAGGCCGTCAAGCTCACCAGGTTCGGCCTGACCGCGGAAACCTGCGAGGCCGGGCCGGGCATCTATACCTCGTCCGCGTTCGATCCGGCGCAGGCCCAGGTGATCGCCGACTACGACAAGCCGGGCGTGCCGTTCGCGCCGGGCACGCGGGTCCACCTGACCACCCCGGCCGATGCGGACCTCGCGGGCTCGATCATCATCGATCCCTCGGTCCTGCCCGCCGGGGTCCAAGCGAAGCTGACCTCGGTCGCGGTGCCGACGTCCGAAGCCAACCGCGAGACCGTGCGGACGGCGATGGTCGGCGCGGCCGGCGGCGAAGAGGTCAACAGCCGGGAACGGCGGCTGGTCAGCCAGCAGATCATGCTCGGCGACCTGCGCCGCGTCACCGTCATCGGGCTGCTCGCCGCGGCGGTGCTCGCGGGGTGCAGTGCCGCGGTGGCGACCGCGGGCTCGGTGATGGACCGGCGGCGGACGTTCGGGGCGCTCATCGCGGCGGGGACACCCGTCCGGGTGCTGTCGAGGGCGTTGCGGATGGAGGCGGCACTCCCGGCGATGGTGGCGACCATCGGCGCCGGGGTGGTCGGCATCGGGGTCGGGATCGGGCTGTTCAGCATGGCTGGCGACCAGCCGATCGTGCTGAGCCCCTGGATCCTGGCGCCGGTGGTGCTGGGGATCGGGGTGGCGCTGCTCGGGGCGTCGGTGTGCACCCCGGCACTCAAGCGGGTGGCTTCGGAACCACTCGCGGACGAGTAAACGGCCGTTCGCCCCTTCTATCGGGGGAGGGGCGAACGGCGACTTGGGTCACCTCGGCCCACCACGGCCGAGGTGACCCCAGTCCCCCAGCCGACGACGGCTGAGGACGCGTCTGAGAACTGTCGCAGCAGCCGCCGCTCGAAGCCTCGGGCGCCTGTCCTTCGAAGCCGCCTACCCTCCACAAAGGACGAAAAAGCGGCCCATTCGCCCGTTTCATACCGCCACGACCGTTTCATGCGTGCCCCTGAAGGCCACCATGACGGCGTTAGACGCCGTGAAGGCTCCCATCAGGGCACACGGCAAGCTTGGGGTGGCGACTGAAGGGGACTTCCCGCCACTCAACCTTGCAAAAGTCCCCGTCAGTCACGCGGCCCTAGTGTCCTGCGTCGGAAATTCGTGAGATATACCGGGCGAGGGAGTGGAGGATCTCCTCGGCGGTCTTGACCCATACGAATGGTTGGGGGTTCTCGTTCCAGTTCTTGATCCAGTCGCGGATGTC
>NZ_JAYMZS010000134.1:0-21871 GCF_035828755.1 Amycolatopsis sp. H20-H5
TCCTCGTCGGCCTGCTCGCGCTGCTGGCCGGTGCGGGCGCGCTCGTCGTCGGCGCCGGTTGGCTGGGCGAGTACCGCGCCCAGCGCGCGGTGCTGGACCCGATGGCGGCAGACTGGCTGGGCGCGCACGCGACCCCGTCCCGGATCGGCGCGATCGTCGCGGGCGTGGTCCTGCTGGTGCTCGGGCTCTGGTGGTTCGGCCGGTCGGTGCGCCAGGAAGGACGTCCCGACCTGGCACTGGAACGCGAGCCCGGCGACGAGCTGATCGTCACCGCGGCCGCGATCTCCGGGGCCGTGCGCGCCGACGCCGAGCTGATCGACGGGGTCAGCCGGGCCAGGGCCCGGTCCGTCGGCACCGGCGAGCACCCGGCGTTGCGGCTGGAGCTGTGGCTGCGGGAAGGGGCCGACCTGAAGAAGGTATGGGCGGAGCTCGACACCTTCGTGCTGGCGCGGGCCAGGGACTCGCTCGGGGTGGAGGTCCTGCCGACCGCGGTGCGGGTGGAACTCGACACGGGCACCAAGCAGCGGGTGCGCTGAGCGGGCTTTCGGGCAGAATGCGCGCATGTCCTCTCCGCTGCGGCCGCCGCTGAAGCCCATGCTCGCCAAGCCGGCGAAAGCGATCCCGGACTCCGGCGGGCTGCTGTTCGAGCCGAAGTGGGACGGGTTCCGCTGCCTCGTCTTCCGCGACGGCGACGAGCTCACCCTGCAGTCCCGCTCCGAGAAGCCGCTCAACCGGTACTTCCCCGAGGTGGTGGCGCGGCTGTCGAAGTCGCTGCCCGAACGGATCGTGCTGGACGGCGAACTCGTGATCGCGCGTGACGGCAAGCTGGACTTCGACGCGCTGACCGAGCGGATCCACCCGGCCGAGAGCCGGGTGAAGCTGCTCTCCGAGCAGAACCCGGCGGAGTTCGTCGCGTTCGACCTGCTGGCGCTCGGCGACGAGTCCTTTTTGGAGGATCCGACGTCGGAGCGCCGCGCGCGGCTGGAAGCGCTGAACGTCGAAGGAGTCCACCTCACCCCGGCCACCACCGACCCGGAGACCGCGCGGAGCTGGTTCGAGCTGTTCGAGGGCGCCGGGCTGGACGGGGTCATCGGCAAGCCGCTGGCCGAGCCGTACGCGCCGGGCAAGCGGGTGCTGCTCAAGTACAAGCACAAGCGCACCGCCGACTGTGTGCTCGCCGGGCTGCGCTGGCACGTGGACGGCGAGCCGGGCGAGCTCGTCGGCTCGTTCCTGCTCGGCCTCCACGACGCCGACGGGCTGCTGCACCACGTCGGCGTCGTCGGCTCGTTCCCCGTCACGCGGCGTCGCGAGCTGGCCGAGGAGCTCGCGCCGCTGATCACCGACGGCGCCGATCACCCCTGGCTGGGTGACGCGGTGCAAGAGGGCCAGCGGGTCCCCGGCGGCATCACCCGGTGGAAGTCGAAGGAACAGCCGTGGGTGCCGCTGGCGCTCGACCGCGTGGTCGAGGTCGCCTATGAACACACCGAAGGCGGTGCGCCAGCCCGGTTCCGGCACACCTCGCAGTTCGTGCGCTGGCGCCCCGACCGGGAGGTCGCGTCGTGCGGGTACGCCCAGCTGGCGGAAGTCGCGCGCTACGACCTCGACGCGGTGTTCCGCGGCGAAGTGGTCCGGACCCGCTAACCCGGGCCCTACACCGGGCGTGCGAAGCTCAGCGAAATCCTGTCCGGAAAGTGAGGACCAGCCCGTGCGCCGCCGTGGTTTCGCCAGCAGCCTTCGTTCCCGGCCCCGGCTGGTGATGGTCACGATGCTCGTCTCGGCCGTGCTCGCCGGCTGCACCGCGGGCCCGTCCGTACGGCCCGCGGTGGTCGAGAACGACGGGAAGCCGCGGCCGAACGTGCCGCCCGCCGCCCAGCCGGCGCCGTTGCCGCCGCTGGCCGAGCCGCAGTCCCCGTCGATCAAGTGGAGCGACTGCGACGCCGACACCCGCGAACGGCTCGGCTCCCCCGCCGTGCCCGACTCCCTGAAGTTCAGCTGCGCCCGCGTCGCGACCACACTCGACGCCCCCGACCTGCCCGGCCGCGGGCTCGCGCGGATCTCGGTGCTCAAGGTCGGCACCGGCACGATCCCGCTCGCGGTGGTCAACGACGTCGACGGCGAACCCGGCTCGCTCTACACCGCGCGCCTCGCCGCCACCCTGCCGCCCGCGTTCCTGCAGAAATTCTTCCTGGTCGGCGTCGACCGGCGGGGCACCGGCGCGTCCGCGCCCGTGCAGTGCATCCCCGGCCCGGTCCGGCGCGACCTGCTCGGCGGCGACCCGGCGGCCCAGGACCTCGAGCCGGTGCTGGACGCGGCCCGCAAGGCAGGCCAGCAGTGCGCGATCGAGCTCGACAACGCCCAGGTCGCGCTCGACAGCTGGCGCGGCGCGGGTGATCTGGACGAGCTGCGCAAGGCACTCGGCCTCGAGCGGCTCAACGCGCTCGGCCACGGCGACGGCTCGAAAGTCCTCGCGGACTACGCCGTGCGCTACCCTGGCCAGGTCGGCCGGGTGGTCCTCGACGGGCTGCCCGACCCCGGCGCGGACACCGCCGCGGTCCTCGACGCCGTCGCCGCCGGAGCCCAGACGACGCTCGACGCGTTCGCCGCGGACTGCGTGAGCCGGGGCTGCTCGCTCGGCGACCCCAAGGCCGCGCTGACCGCCGTCGCCGACCGGCTGCGCACTTCCCCGGCGGTCAGCGAGGACGGCGCCGAGTTCGGGCCCGGCATCGCGCTCTACGCCGTCTACGCCGGGCTGGGCCAGCGCTCCCGCTGGCCCGAGCTGGCCGACGCGATCACCGCCGCCCGCGCCGGGAACGTCGACGGCCTGCAGGCGTTCGCCGCGCCGTTCCTGCTGGACTCCCGCGCGAAACCCACCCGGCTGGACGGCACGATCGCCACCCGCTGCAACGACAGCGCCACCCGCCTGCCCGCCGACGAGATCACCAAGGTCGCCGGGGTCATGAAGGGCAAGTACCCGCAGTTCGGCACCGTCCTGGCCCAGCAGCTGGCCTGGTGCAGCCCCTGGCCGGTCCGCCGCGAAGCCCTGCCGCCCGCGGGCGCCGCGGGCGCGCCCCCGATCCTCGTGGCCAGCACGGCGGCCGACCCGATGACCCCCGAGCAGGGCACCGTCCGCGCCGCCGACCAGATGCCCAGCGCGGTGACGATCTCCTGGCAGGGAGCGGGCCACGGCGCGTTCAGCACCTCCCCCTGCGTCACCGACGCGGCCAGCGCCTTCCTGACCGACGGCAAGATCCCGGTGGACGGCACCCTCTGCCCCGCCTGACCCTCCCGCTAGTGTCATGAAAGGGTCTTTGCGGACAAAAAGTGTCCGCAAAGACCCTTTCATGACACCGGGGACGAGCGTCTACTGGCGGTAGGACTCGACCTCGCTGATCGGGCGGGCCTTGGCGTCTTCGGGGTTTTCGTCGAACTCGACCTTGGCGCGGCGCTGGCGCAGCAGGTCCCAGCACTGGTCGAGCTGCTGCTCCACCTCGGCGAGGCGGGTGCGGTCCTCCGAGGTGAGCCCGGAGCCGAGGGCCCGCGAGCGCAGCTGGTGCTCCTCGCTGACGAGCTCGTCGATACGGCTGTGGATCTCTCCGTCGGCCATGTGTCTCCTCCTCGGCTGGTCAACCTGCCCGAACGCTACGCCCGCGCGCCGGGAATGCGCACCGGGGCCGGTTTTGTTCGCACACGTATGAGCACAGTCGAGCTGACCGCCGCCAACTTCGACGAAACCGTCTCCGCGAACGATTTCGTGCTGATCGACTTCTGGGCGGGCTGGTGCG
This sequence comes from Amycolatopsis sp. H20-H5, assembly GCF_035828755.1. Lineage (NCBI taxonomy): Bacteria > Bacillati > Actinomycetota > Actinomycetes > Pseudonocardiales > Pseudonocardiaceae > Amycolatopsis > Amycolatopsis sp. H20-H5. The sequence continues at coordinate 3,783 of NZ_JAYMZS010000134.1, forward strand.
GTCCGTGCCGCCAGTTCGCGCCGGTGTACGAGAAGGTGTCCGAGGCACACGACGACATCGTCTTCGCCAGCGTCGACACCGAGAACGAGCAGCAGCTCGCGGCCGCGTTCGACGTCCGGTCGATCCCGACGCTCGCGATCATCCGCGACAAGACCGTCATCTACGCGCAGCCCGGCGCGCTGCCGGAGAAGTCCCTCGAAGAGCTGATCCAGAAGGCCCGCGAGGTCGACCTCACCGAGCTCAAGAAGCAGGCCTGACCCAGATGCCCCTGAAGGCCACCATCACGGCGTTAAACGCCGTGATGGTGGCCTTCAGGGGCAATCGAGCTAGCTCTTCGTGGCCAAGCCGCGCAGGAAGAACGTCAGGTTCGCCGGACGCTCCGCCAGGCGGCGCATGAAGTAGCCGTACCACTCGTCGCCGTACGGGACGTAGACGCGCATCGTCTCGCCGTCGGAAGCGATCCGCCGCTGCTCGTCGGGACGGATGCCGTAGAGCATCTGGAACTCGTGGTCCGCCGGGGTCCGCGAGGCGTCCATGGCGAGCTGCTCCGCGATCGCGATCATCCGCGGGTCATGCGAGGCCACCATCGGGTAGCCCTCGCCCGCCATCAGGACCTTCAGGCAGCGGACGTACGACTTGTCCACTTCGGACTTGCCCTGGAACGCGACCGACTCGGGCTCGGAGTACGCGCCCTTGCACAGCCGCACTCGCGAGCCGGGGCCGGACAGCTCGCGGCAGTCCTGCTCGGTGCGGTGCAGGTACGCCTGCAGCACCGCACCGACCCACGGGAAGTCGACGCGCAGCGCACGCAGGATGCCGAGCGTCGAGTCCGTGGTGGTGTGGTCCTCCATGTCGAGGGTGACCGTGGCGCCGACGGCGGCCGCCGCGAGACAGATCTTCCGGGCGTTCTCCAGGGCGATCTTCTCGCCGTCGACCGGCAACGACTGCCCGACGGCGGAGAGCTTGACCGACACGTCCGCGCCCCGGGCGAGGCCCTCGGCGGCGAGCGCGGAGAGCATCTCCTCGTAGGCGCGGACGGTCGTGGCCGCCTGCGCGGCGTCAGTGGTGTCCTCGCCGAGGTGGTCGAGGGTGATCCGACGGCCGTCCTCGGCCAGTTCACGGACGACGCGGGTGGCGTCGGCCGTCTCGGACCCGGCGACGAACCGGCCTACCACCGATCGGGTGACGGGCACGAATTCGATCAGCGAGCGCATCCGCCTCGATCGGGCGGCGGCCAGCAACGGGGCACGCAACATCACTGACTCCTTGAGCTAGCGGGCCTCAGCCCTGGTGCGGGTAACGGACGCTGGTGGGGGCCACGAAGGTCTCCTTGATCGAGCGGGGGCTCGTCCAGCGCTGGAGGTTGAAGATCGAGCCCGCCTTGTCGTTGGTGCCCGAAGCGCGGGCGCCACCGAAGGGCTGCTGGCCGACGACGGCGCCGGTCGGCTTGTCGTTGACGTAGAAGTTGCCCGCGGCGAAGCGGAGCGCCTCGGACGCCTTGGCCACCGCGAGGCGGTCGTTGGCGATGATCGCGCCGGTCAGCGCGTACTGGGCGGTCTCGTCGACCAACTTGAGCACCTGGTCGTAGTCGGCGTCGTCGTAGACGTGCACGGCGAGGATCGGGCCGAAGAACTCGGTGCGGAAGATGTCGTGGTTCGGGTTGTCCGAGACCAGGACGGTCGGGCGCACGAAGTAGCCGACGCTGTCGTCGACGGTGCCACCGGCGATGACGTCGATCTCGGCGTCGTTCTGGGCACTGGCCAGGACGGCCGCGTGCTTGTCGAACGCGCGGCGGTCGATCACCGCGCCACCGAAGTTGCTCAGGTCGGTGACGTCGCCGTAGGTCAGCGCCTCGGTCTCGGAGATCAGGTCGTCCTTGAGCTTCGACCACAGCGAACGCGGCACGTAGGCGCGCGAAGCGGCGGAGCACTTCTGGCCCTGGTACTCGAAAGCGCCGCGGACCATCGCGGTGCGCAGGATGTCGACGTCGGCCGACGGGTGCGCGAGGATGAAGTCCTTGCCGCCGGTCTCGCCGACGAGCCGCGGGTAGCTGCGGTAACCGGCGATGTTGGCGCCGACGGTGCCCCAGAGGTGCTGGAACGTCGCGGTCGAACCGGTGAAGTGGATCCCGGCCAGGTCGCGGTGGGTCAGTGCGACCTCGGAGACGGCCTTGCCGTCGCCGGGGAGCAGGTTGATGACGCCCGGCGGCATACCGGCCTCTTCGAGCAGGCGCATGGTGAGGTGCGCGGCGAAGCTCTGCGTCGGCGACGGCTTCCACAGGACCGTGTTGCCCATCAACGCGGGCGCGGTCGGCAGGTTACCGGCGATCGCGGTGAAGTTGAACGGCGTGATCGCGTAGACGAAGCCCTCGAGCGGACGGTGCTCGAGGCGGTTCCAGACACCCGGCGAGCTGATCGGCTGCTCGTTGAGGATGCGACGGCCGAACTCGACGTTGAAGCGCCAGAAGTCGGCGAGCTCGCAGGCGGCGTCGATCTCGGCCTGGGTCGCGGTCTTCGACTGGCCGAGCATGGTCGCGGCGTTGAGCTTGGCGCGCCACGGGCCGGACAGCAGGTCGGCGGCGCGAAGGATGATCGCGGCGCGGTCGTCGTAGGACAGCCCGCGCCACTCCGGCGCGACGGCCGCGGCGGCGGCGATGGCGTCGGTGGTGTCGGCGGCGGTCGCGCTGTGGATGGTGCCCAGCACGGCCTGGTGGTTGTGCGGCTGCACGACGGGGATCTTCTCGCCGCCGCCGGCGCGCTGCACGCCGCCGATGGTGGCGGTGATGTCGATCGGGTCGGCGTTGCCCAGCTGCTTGAGCGCGCCCTCGAGTTCAGCGCGCTCAGCGCTGCCGGGCGCGTAGGTCAGCACCGGCTCGTTCTTCGGGGCGGGGGTCTGGGTCACGGCGTCCACCGGCGGCTCCTGACGAATAACACCTGCATTGGCTCTTGCCCCGAACGGTAACTCCGCAGGCGGTCGCGTGGGTTGTTCCAACGGCTAGAATCAGGGTGATGACTTTGTCCGATCGGATGACACGCGAGATGACACCGCCCCCGAGCACGTCGCTACGCCACGTGCTCGGCACCCTCGGCGAGCCGTTGCTGCGGCTGCTGGTCGCGCCGCGCGGCCTGGGCGTCGCCGTCGAGGACGTCGTGATCCTCGATCCAGAGGACCCGCCAGAGCCGCACGCGGGGGACCTCGTGCTGGTCATCGGCGCGCGAGGCCGTGACGCCGCGCCCGCCGTCCGGGCAGCCGGGCGCGCCGGAGCGGCGGCCGTGGCGGTCAAAGGCGGCGCGGGCTTGGCGGACATCGCGGCCGACGCCGGGGTGGCGCTGCTCGCGGTGGGCGTCGAAGCGCGCTGGGAGCAGGTCGAGGCGCTGGCGCGCGGGGTCGTCGACGTCGCACGAGTGGGTGGCGAGGCCGAAAGCGGCGAGGTGCTCGGTGACCTGTTCTCCCTCGCGCAGACCATCGCGACCCTGACCGGCGGCCTGGTCAGCATCGAGGACACCGCGAGCCGAGTGCTCGCCTACTCGCGGGCGGGCGACGAGGTCGACGAGCTGCGGCGGCTGTCGATCCTCGGGCGCGAAGGCCCGGAGCGCTACCTCGCGATGTTGCGAGAATGGGGCGTCTACCAGCGACTTCGCGCGGGTGAAGGCATCGTGCGCATCGACGAACGGCCCGATCTCGGCATCCGGGCGCGCATCGTCGCGGGCATCCACGCGGGCTCGCAGCCACTGGGCACGATCTGGGTCCAGGAGGGCGCGAAACCGCTCACCGAGCAAGCCGAGGTCGCGCTGCTGGGCGCCAGCCGGACACTCGCCCCGCTGCTGATCCGGCACCGGACGCTGCCGAGCCCGGAGCTGCGGCTGCGGGAGGACCTGCTGGCCAGCCTGCTCGACGGACGGGTCGACGCGGAGTCCGTGGCCGACGACATCGGCGCCGACCCGGCCCGGCCCGCGCTGGTGCTGGCGTTCGCGCTGCACCGCGAGAGCGGCCAGGTGGACCGGCAGCTGCGGCGGGCCGAGCTCGTGCACCTCATCGCCGTGCACACCGCCGCGTACCGGCGCAGCGCCTTGGTGAGCGTGATCGGCGCCAGGGTGTACGCGCTGCTCCCGGACCTCCCCGAGCACGCCGAAGCCCGGGTTTCCGCGCTGGCCAAGGAAATCGTGGCCGCCGCGCGACGCCACCTCGACCTGCCGGTGCGCGCGGCCCTGGGTGGGATGGTGGCGACACTGTCCGAAGCGGCGGCGTCCCGCGGCGACGCGGACCGCGTCCTGGCGACGATGGCGCGCGGCCACTGGACCGAGGACGTCGCCTCGCTCGCCGACGTCCGCGCCGAGGTGCTCCTGTCGGAGGTGCTGGCGTTTCTCTCGCAGCAGCCCCGGATCCGCGATCCCCGGCTGACGGAACTGGTGGCGCACGACGCCGAACACGGGGGCATCCTGGTGCCCGCGGTACTGGCGTACCTCGACGCGTTCGGCGATGTCCGGCGCGCGGCGGGCGTGCTGAACATCCACCCCAACACCGTCCGCTACCGCGTCCGGCGCGCGGGCGAGGTGTCCGGCATCGACCTCGACGACCCGGCTCAGCGCCTGCTCACCCAGCTCCAGCTGCGCCTCTGAAGGCCACCATGAGGGACTCTAACGCCCTCATGGTGGCCTTCAGAGGCGAACAGAGCGGGCCAAACGGACGTGATTGGACCAGTCAGAGCTGGCCGACGGGGCCGTAGAGCCCGGCCGGGCCGACGGGGAGTCCCAGCAGGGCCAGGAAGTTGGCGTAGATCAACCGGCCGCCGAAGGCCTCGGCGGTGCCGGGCTGCAGGAGGTTCGACAGGACGGTGCGCGTGTGACAACCGGCGTTCGCGGGCTTCCCACCCAGGCGTGCGTCGAGCCAGGTCAACGCGGAGGGAACGCCGGTGAGCAGGGCGATCCCGTGCTCGGCAACGGCTACGACCAGGTGTCCATCGACGAGATCGCCACCGAGGCGAACCTGGCCAAGGGGCTCCTCTACTACTATTTCCCCAGCAAGCGCGCTCTACGTGGAGGTCGTCCGGCAGGCCGCCGACGACCTGGCCCGGTGCACGGCACCCGACCCCGAAGTCCCCGCGGCGGACCGGACCGCTGCGGTACTGGCCGCGCTGATCAGGTGGGCCGACAGCTACGGCGAGCCGCTGCGGATCCTGCTCGGCAAGGGTGGCGGCGCCAACCCCGAACTCCAGGCGATCATGCGGGACGCCCGCCGGAAGCAGGTCGACCTGATGCTGGCGGGCATGCGGGACGCCCGCGCCGAACTCGACCTGCCACCGTTGCCGGACACCCCAGTGCTGCGCTACGCGGTTCGCGGGTGGATCGGGTTCATCGAAGGGCTGCTGGCGGATTGGCTGGAGCAGCGTGACATCCCCGAAGACCAGCTTCTGGCCCTGATGCTGCACGCCGCAGGCGGCGCGCTCTCCGCGGCACGCCGGACGGCGTCACCCGAGTGAACAGCTACCGGGCGGACGACGTTTCACGGAGACCCGCGAGTTCGGCCAGCGCGCGGTAGGAATCCAGCCGCTCGGCCTGGTCGTAGACGCTGGTCGTGACCAGTATTTCGTCGGCGCCGGTGCGCGCGGCGAGGGCGGCCAGCGTCTCGGCGACCTCGTCCGGGGTGCCCGCGATCTGCCCGTCCAGCGACTGCTCAAGCCGGGTCCGCTCGCGGTCGGTCATCGGCAGCGCCAGGATCTCGTCCGGCGGCGAAAGCGGCGGGAAAACGCCGTGGGTACGCGAATAGACCGTCGACCAGGCTTCGGACACCAACATCCGCCGGGCAGCGTCAGCCGTCTTCGCGACAGCCACCGCACTGGAAACCACCACGTAAGGCGACCAGGACACCGAGGAGGGCCGGAAGTCGGCGCGGTAGCGGTCGATGGCCTCGATCATCGGACCTTCGCCGCGGATCGCGCCGATCACCAGCGGCAGGCCCAGTTCGGCGGCCAGCGCCGCGCCGGCGCCCGTGGCCAGCAGGAAAGCCGGGACCCGCAGGCCTTCGGCGGGGATGGCGTGCACGCCGGGATACGCGGACGTGCCCTCGAAGAAGCCGAGCAGTTCGCGGACCTGGTCGCCGAACCCGTCCGCCGCCTCCCTGCCGTGTCCCAGCGCGTGGCGGATGCCCTCGGTGAAACCAACCGAACGGCCGAGTCCCATGTCGATCCGGCCGGGGAACAGCGCTTCGAGCACGCCGAACTGCTCGGCCACCACGAGCGGGCGGTGGTTGGGGAGCATGACGCCGCCGGTGCCGACCCGGATCCGCTCGGTCGCGGAGGCCACGGCAGCGGCGAGGACTGTCGGCGCCGAGCCGGACACACCCGGCACGCTGTGGTGTTCGGACACCCAGAACCGGTGGTAGCCGAGCGCTTCGATGTCCTGGGCGAACCGCACGGTGTCGCGCAGGGCCCGCGCGCTACCTTGGCCGCGTCGGGTAGGCGAGCGGTCGAGCACAGAGAGCCGGGACGGCAGCGAGGTCACGCCCTGATCAACGCGCGAGGTGCGCCGGGCCATTCCCGGGTCAGAGCCGCCAGCGCTCGCTGTAGTCCGAGTGGTCGGCGTAGGGCAGGGACAGCAGCCGCAGCGTGGTGCACCAGTTCGAACCGGCCTCGTCACTGGGCACGTGACACGTCTCGCACCAGTACTCGCCGCCGTAGAGGGGGAACCCGGGGACCTTCTCCGACACGGTGGTCCGGTGCGCCAGCAGGATGCGCCGGGTGGCTTCGATCTCGTTGATCATCTGGCTGACCACGTCGAGCTCCATGTCGGTCAGCCCGCGGATCCGCTTCTCGATGACCACCTTCGACTCGCCCCGGTTGAGCGACTCGCCGCTCTTGGCCTTCTTGACCGCCTGCATGATCAAGGCTTGCCGCTGTCCCACGCGAGCGGCCAGAAACGCGATCAGGTCGTCCAAGACGGCCCTCCCTCCACAGCTCACTCCGGGGACCCGGTTCGGGGTAGTCGGTGACGATCGACCTGACGTTACAGTCAGAATTCATCCGTCACACACCGCCGCCGACCGCGGACGATCTGTCATCCTTTCCAGCAAACCACCTGGCCACCCCTGTTCAGTCCATCAATTAAGACTCGAATCGGCAACCGCAGGTAACGTCACCGCGAATCGGGACGAGAGCCCACTAGCGGTCCCGAGGAGGCGTCGATGACACAGACCGGCAGTCCGGACGTCCGGCCGTGGCTGGCCGGGATCGCGGTCGCGCTCACCGCGGGCGCCGGGGTCGGCGTGGCCGCCGCGTTCGCCGCAGGCGGCGTCACGGCGGGAATGCCCGGGAGCCCGCCCCCCGCCGTGACCGTGACCGCCGAAGCGCCCCCGGCCACGGCCGCGCCGATCGCCGACGACGGCCCCCGTACCCGATTCGCGGACGGGCTCTACCGGGTCGGCACCGACATGGCGGCCGGGGCGTACACCTCGGCCGGACCGGCGGCGGGCGAGATCCGGCGCTGTTTCTGGGCCCGGCTCAAAGCGGGTCCCGGCACGAAGGTCATCGCCAACGGCCTGTCCGCGGGCGCGACCCGGTTCACCGTGAAGAACGGCGAGTACGTCCAGATCAGCGGCTGCGAGTTCGTGAAGACCTGAGCGGCCCGGCCCCTCAGGTGTCCGCGCGCGCCTTGCTCGGCTGGACCCGCTTCGGCTCACCGGGCATTTTCGGATAGTCGGGCGGATACGGCATCTCGCCGAGCCCGTGGTCCCGCTCATCGCGGGCGTACCACTCGAGCAGGGTCTCCAGGCCGAACGCCTTCTCGTCCATCACCGCGTGCGGGTCGCCGTACTCGGCGTAAACGCCTGGCACGGTCAGCACGTCGAAGTCGTCCGGGTGCACGTCGCCGAGCTGGGCCCAGGTCAGCGGGGTGGACACGGTGGCCCGCGGGGTGCCGCGCACCGACCAGGTCGACGCCACTGTCCGGTCACGGGCGGCCTGGTTGTAGTCGATGAACACGCGGCCGCCGCGCTCCTCCTTCCACCAGGCGATGGTCGCCTTCTCCGGGACGCGCCGCTCCACCTCGCGGCCGAGCGCGATCACCGCGTGCCGCACGGCGATGAAGTCCCACTCCGGCCGGATCCGCACCAGCACGTGCACGCCGCGGCCGCCGGAGGTCTTCGGGTAGCCGGTCAGCCCCGCCTCCTCAAGCACCTCCCGCACCACGGCCGCGACCGCCACGGCGTCGGCGAAACCGGCCTCGTCGGGCGGGTCGACGTCGATGCGCAGCTCGTCCGGGTGGTCGACGTCGGGACGGCGGACCGGCCACGGGTGGAAGTCGAAGGTGCCGAGGTTCGCCGCCCAGGCGAACACCGCGGGCTCGGTCGGGCAGACCTCCTCGGCCTTGCGGCCGGACGGGAAGGTGATCTCCACCTTGTCCACCCAGTCGGGTGCGCCCTTCGGCAGCCGCTTGGCGTAGAAAACCTCGCCCTCGACCCCGTCCACGTACCTCTTCAGCGTGGTGGGACGCTCGCCGATGGCCCGCAGCAGCGGCTCGCCGACGGCGATGTAGTACTCCACCACCTGGCGCTTGGTGATCCCGCGCTGGGGGAAGTACGGCTTGTCCGGGCTGGACACCCGGATGGTGCGCTCCCCGACCTGGTACTCGACCGGCTCGCCATTCTTCTTGGGCATGCCCCCACGTTAGCGGCGGTCACCGACAAGAACGGACATCCGCACCACGTCGTGCCACTCCCGCTCCCAGCGCAGCGCGTCGCGCAGCACGCCCTCACGGACGAACCCGCACTTCTCGTAGACCCGCTCGGCGCGCGGGTTGTGCGCGAACACCTCCAGCCCGACGCGGTGCAGGCCGAGCACGTCGAACGCGTAGTCCAGCGCCAGCCTGGTCGCCTCCGTGCCGTAGCCAAGGCCGAACAGGTGCGCCCCGGCCAACGAGATGCGGAAACTCGCGGAGTCGTTGTCCTCGTCGATGTCGTTGAGCACCACCTCGCCGAGGAAGGCGCCGTCGGAGATCCGCACCAGGGCGTAGTCCGCGCGGTCCTCCCGGCCCGGTCGCGTGGCCGCCCAGTCGTCGATCTGCGCCCGGGTGAACGTCTGGTGCGTGCCGGTCAGCCGGATGTTCTCGGGGTCCTGCAAGGACGACCACAGCCCATCGGCGAATCGCCCGTCCAGCTGGGTCAGCAGGACCCGCTCGCCCCGCAGCTCGGGCTGCACGATCAGGGCCTCGATGGCGATCATGGGCAGCAGTATGGTCCATCGAAGGACACGAAACGGTCAGCCAGGCCGTCCCCGCTCGGTGGCCAGTGCGGCCATCACCACCACGTCGTGCCACTCGCCGTCCCAGCGCAACGCCTGGCGCTTGACGCCCTCGGCCACGAACCCGCACTTCTCATAAACCCGCCGCGCCCGCGGGTTGTAGTCGAACACCTCGAGGCCGACGCGGTGCAACCCGACGACGTCGAAGCCGTAGTCGAGGACCAGCCGGGTCGCGCTCGTGCCGTAGCCCCGGCCCGGCGCGGCGGCGGCCAGCGCGATGCGGAACTGGGCCGAGCGGTTCGCCACGTCGACGACGTTGAAGGAGACGTCGCCGAGGAACTCGCCGGTCTCCGCGTGCAGGATCACCCAGTCCGCCCGGTCGTCACGCCCGGCCAGCCCGCGGTGCCACGCCCGCACCTGCTCGAGGTCGAACTCGTCGTGCGTGCCGGTGAGCCGCCGGGTCTCCGGATCGTTCAGCCGGGCGAGGCACTGCGCCGCGTAAGTCCCGTCGAGCTGGGTCAGCAGGATCGAGTCACCCCGCAGGTCGGGCTGGACACGCAGGGCGTTGATGTTGACACCGACGTTGATCATCGGGCCAGTCCAGCACAGCCGGGGTGCGGTCGTCCCGCGGTTTTCGGCGGTGCCCTACCGTGGTGACGTGTCCGGCAGAACCAAGCTGATCCTCGCGCTCGTGGTGCTCGCCGCCCTGGTGGCGGCCGCGCTCCTGCTGCCGATCCCCGGCCCGGCCCAGCTCAGGGACTGGTCGCGGGCAACCGGTCCGGCGACTCCGCTGCTGTTCCTGCTGGCTTACTCGCTACTGACCGTGGTGCCCATCCCCCGGACGGTGTTCAACCTGGTGGCGGGGCTGCTGCTGGGCACGGTGACCGGCATCCTGATCGCCCTGCTCGCCACCACCATCGCGGCCGGGCTGGCGTTCGGGCTCGCGCGGCTGCTCGGGCGCGACCTGGTCACGAGGCACCTGCACCGGAGCGCGGTCGCGGCGGTGAACGACCGGCTGTCCGGTGGCGGTGTGCTGGCCATCACCTCGCTCCGGTTGATCCCGGTGGTGCCGTTCGCCCCGCTGAGCTACTGCTGCGGGGTTTCGTCCGTCCGCCTGCTCCCCTATCTCGCCGGCACCGCGCTGGGCAGCGTCCCGGGTACGGTGGCGGTGGTGATTCTGGGCGACGCGCTCACCGGCGACACGCCGCCCGCACTGCTGGCCTGCTACGCGGTGTTCGCCGCGCTCGGCGCCGCCGGGCTGGTCAGGGTGTTCCGGAAGCGGCCGCCGAAGGCCGTCGAGGACGAATACGTGACCTCGACACCGGCTGGCTGACGGGGATCACGATCGGCGGCCCGCTACACTCGATCGGGTGTGCGGACCGGGGTTCACCCCGCCGTAGCAGGCTGACGACCTTGACGCCGTCCAGCCAGGAACGCGGTCCAGCGAGCAAAGCAGTACGACCCTTGGTCACCAGGGTTTGCCCATCGTCACCAGGTTTGCAGAGTTACCGTCCGAGGAGCAGGCGCCATCGATACCGGTCAGCTGATCGCGGGGCATTACCGCCTCGCCGAGCACATTGGTAGCGGCGCCATGGGTGTGGTCTGGCGCGCCGTCGACGTGCGCCTGGAGCGCTCGGTGGCGATCAAGCAGATCCTCCCCCAGCCCGGTGTCTCCGAAGCCGAGCGGGACAACATGCGCCAGCGCGCCATGCGCGAGGCGAAGAACGCGGCCCGCTTCCAGCACCCGAACGCGATCGTGGTGTTCGACATCGCCGAGTACGGCGGCGACCCCTGCCTGGTGATGGAGTACCTGGCCGGGCCGAGCCTCTCCGCCATCCTGGCCGCCGAGGGCACCCTGCCGCTGGGCCGGGTGGCGCACATCGGTGAGCAGGTCGCGTCGGCACTGGTCGCCGCGCACCGCGCCGGGATCGTGCACCGCGACGTCAAGCCGGGCAACATCCTGATCGACGAGCACGGCACCGCGAAGATCACCGATTTCGGGATCTCGCGCGCGGCGGGCGACATGACGCTGACCCAGACCGGCCTGATCGGCGGCACCCCCGCCTACCTGGCGCCCGAGCTGGCCAGGGGCTCCGACCCGGTGCCCAGCTCCGACGTCTTCGCCCTCGGCGCCACGCTCTACCAGGCGCTCGAAGGCCAGACGCCGTACGGCAACACGACCAACCAGCTCGCCCTGCTCTACGCCGCGGCGAACGGCCAGATCAACCCGCCCCAGCAGGCGGGCGCGGCGACGGCCCTGCTGATGAGCCTGCTGCGGTCCGAGCCGGAAGAACGGCCGACCATGGCCGAGGCGCGCGACAGGCTGGCCGCGCTGGCCGCCCAGGAACCGACCCCGCCCGGGATGGCGGTCTCCCCGCCGCTCTACAGCACCGGCAACGGCACCGGCACCGGTGGCCGGCAGCCCGCGGCGCCCGACACGCCGGGCCACGGCAGTGAGCGTCCGCCGTGGCAGCGCGTCGGGACGTCCTCGTCCCCGCCCACCCCGCCGCCGGCACCCGCGCTCCCGCCGCCGCCCCAGCAGCGCAAGCCCCCGCCCGCGCCCACCGCGGCGTACATGCCGATGCGCTCCCCCGCGGCGCCCCCGAACACCCCGCCCCGCCCGGCGCCTTCGGCCGCGTACATCCCCACCGCGAACACGGGCGGCACCACTCCGGACACGAAGCGCAAGGCCGCGATGTTCGCCGGGGTGGGTGCCGCGGTCGTCGTGGTCGCGGTGGTCGTCTTCCTGGTGCTCAACTCCGGCGGCGGCAAGGGCAACACGACGGTCGCGCAGCCGCCGCAGAGCTCACCGAGCGTGGCGCCGCCTCCGGCGGCGTCATCGTCCAAGTCCGTTGTCCCGACGCCGTCGAACATCGGCGGCAAGGTCGACCGCAAAGCCGCGATCGACCTGATCTATAACTTCGCCAGCGGTATCGTGATCAACCAGCCACTGGCCAACGCCTGGCCGATGCTCGCCCCCGACGCCCAGCAGCGCTACGGAGACCAGGCCGCGTTCACGGCATTCTGGACCGAGCACGCCGTGAACGGCTGGTCGGGCAGCCGCTACACCAACAACGGGCAGAACGAGACCGACGGCTCGGTCGAAGTGCAGTACACGATCAAGTTCAAGAACGGCGACTCCCCCGAGACCAAGACCGTCAAGGTCGTCCAGGGCCCCAACGGACCGTTGATCAGCGGGGAAACCAGGGCTGGCTTCGGCCAGGCGAACCAGTGACACTCGCCGCCGGGAGTGTGCTGGACCCCGCCGGTGGCTTACTCTGTGAACATGGCCGAAATCGGACCTTCCGGGCCTCGTCAGCACCCTCGGTTCCACGAGGACCTGGTCGGGCTCGACCCGTTTGACCCGGACGCTCGCGCTTTCGCCGAGCACTTGGACCGCATTGAACGGTGCGGACCCACCTTCACCGTCGAAGCCTGCCTCGACGGTGTCTCCGATTTCGCCGATTCCAGCAACCGCCTCGGCGGCCTCCGCTGGTGGGTTTCGGCGGCCGTGGTGATCCTCATCGTCGTCGGCGTGATAGTCACCGCTTGGGACATCGTGGGACGAGCGATCGAGTGGCTCGCGGCGTAACGTGGTCAGCGTGAAAGGCATGAAACCCGTTGTCGGCGCCACTCCGCGAGTGGTGAAGTCCGAGCAGGAATGGCGGGCGGAACTGAGCCCGGAGGAGTACGCCGTGCTCCGCCAGGCCGGTACCGAACGGCCGTTCGTCGGTGAGTACACCGACACCAAGACCACCGGCGCCTATCTGTGCCGCGCCTGCGGGGCCGAGCTGTTCCGCAGCGACACCAAGTTCGAGAGCCACTGCGGCTGGCCGTCGTTCTTCGACCCGGCGGACTCGGACGCGGTGATGCTCCGGGAGGACCGCGAGATGGGTATGAAGCGCATCGAGGTGATCTGCTCGTCGTGCCACAGCCACCTCGGCCACGTGTTCGAGGGCGAGGGCTACGACACCCCGACCGACCAGCGCTACTGCATCAACTCCATCTCACTGAAGCTCGTTCCCAAGTCGTAACCGGCCACGGCCAACCAACGCCCTCTTCCCCGCGTTCTCGTCGACACGGCGCACGCACCGGGGAGGAGGGCGTTTCTCATGAACCGACTGTCGACCGTCTATCACGTGGCGTCACTGGCCGGCGGGCCGCGCCGGGTCGCCGAGACCGTGCTCGCCGCGCTGCTGGAGCGCGAGCAGATCCGGCTGGGCACCACCGGCAGGCTCTACCTCACTCCCCTGTTCCCGCCGGACCCGCTCGGCCGCGAGGCGGTCGGTCTGTTCGCGGGGCGGGACGGCGTCCCCGTGGCCGAACTGGTCGCCGAGCTGGCGCTCACCCCGGCCGTGAGGGCGGTGCGGGACGACCTCGCGGGCCGCGGCCTGCTGACCCGGCCGCCACCACTTAAGCTGCTTCGGCACGTGCTGGCACCCGGCAGGCCGACGAAGGCCGGGCGCCGGGCGCTCGGCGAAGCCCGGGACGATCTGAGTCTCGTCAGCGGGGCGGCGGGCGCGGTGGCGCTGGGCGGGCTGCGGGTTTTCCTGAACGCCCATGAGCGCTGAGGTCCGGAAAGTACGGTCTTCGCAACTACCGAGAGGCGGCGGCACACATGAACGATCCCTGGGGCATCTCCGGACCGGCCTTCATCGGCATCTACGTCGTCCTGCTCCTGGTCCCGATCTTCGTCGGCCCGCTGGTCCGCGCGGCCGCGAACCGCGGCGCGGGCACGGCGACCTACGACGGCGGGCCACCGACGGTGTACGAGCTGGCCTATCTCGCGGGCGGTGCGTCCCGGGTGGTCGAAACCGTGGTCGCCGCGCTCGTCGAACGCGGTCAACTGCGGGTCAGCAGCACCAAGAAGCTCAAGGCGGCCGGGACCAAACCGGCCGAACCGCTGGAGTGTGCTGTCGCGGAGGCCACGAGCGACGCTGTCGGGTCGACGACCACGGGCATCAAGAACTGGGTCCAGCGCAGCGAGCCGATGCGGTCGCTCGTCGCCGGGCTCGCCCAGCGGGGCCTGGTCATGCCGTACGCCGGGCTGCGGCTGAGCAAGCAGATCGTGGTGTGGCTGTACGTCGGAGTCCTGGCGCTCGGCTTCGCGCGCGTGTTCAACGGGGCGTCGCTCCACCGGCCGGTCGGGTTCCTGATCCCGTTGCTCATCGTCGCGTTCGTGGCGGCCTTCATCGCTTCGCGCCGAAGCAAGCGTGAGCTGACTCAGCCGCCGACAAAGGCGGGCCGACGGATGCTGGCGGACGCGCGTGCCTCCCACGAGGACTCGGCCGCACACCAAAGCCGGCCGTCCGGGTTGCTGCTGGCGGGCGCGGCGGGCGCGGTGGCACTCGGCGGGCTCGCGATGTACCCGGACGAGGAGCTCAGCTCGGTCTTGATGACGCAGCCGTCGACCGCCTTCGGGGGCATGTCCGGCGGCGGCTCGTCCGGTGGCGGATCTTCCTGCAGCAGCGGAAGTTCCTGTGGGGGTGGCGGTGGCAGTTCCTGCGGCGGCGGGGGCTGCGGCGGCTGACAACGGCGCTTCTTTGTTCGGAGAGAGAGGGAGGGGAACACGATGAACGAACTGTGGGGTATTTCGGGACCGGCTTTCCTGTGGCTGTACGGCGGTTTGCTGCTCGTACCGATCCTTGTCCGCTTCGGCTGGGCAGCACTGGCTACGCGGCGGGCACCAGCGGCGGACAACGCCCGCCCGCTGACCGTGTACGAGCTCGCGTATCTGGCCGGCGGGCCGGACAGGGCGGTCGACACGGCTGTCGCGGCGCTGGTGGAGCGAGGTGCGCTGCGGGTCAGCAGCACCGCGAAGAAGGTGCTGGCGACCGGGGAGACGCCGGCCGACCGGCTGGAGCAGCACGTCGTCGCCAATGTGGGGGACAACGGCTCCTCCACGTCCAGCCTCCGCATCCGGGTGCGCCCGGCCAAGGCGCTCAAGGCGCTGGGGGCCGGCCTCCAGGCCCGCGGACTCGTGCTGGAGCCCGAGCGGCTCAAGCTGATCCGGCGCACGGTGGTCGGTCTGTACCTGGTGCTCATCGTGCTCGGGTGCGCGCGCTGGGTGGGCGGTGTCTCGGCGAAACACCCGGTCGCCTATCTGGTCGCGCTCATCGTCGTGGCCGTGATCGCGACGATCATCGCGTGGCGGCGAGCCGGGCGCTCCGACCACGGGATGCTGACCAGGGCCGGGCGACGGATGCTCGGTGACGCCGAGAAGCAGCGGAAGGGCGCGTCACCGACGGGCACGCTCCTGGCGGGTGCCGCGGGGGCGGTCGCGCTCGGCGGGCTCGTGATGTACCCCGACGACGAACTCGCCGGAGCCCTCCTGCCGATGCACGCCCAGAACGTGGCTTGGGGCGGCTCGGGCAACTCCACCGGCGGCTACACGTGCAGCTTCTCCAGCTCCGGTGGCTCGTCCTGCAGCGGAGGCGGTGGCGGCAGTTCCTGCGGCGGCGGTGGAGGAGGCGGTGGTGGTGGTTGCGGTGGCTGACAAGCCGGGCAGGCTCGGCGTCGGGATCGGCTGGCGGCACGAGCTCGACCTGTCGATCGCCCGGCTGCCGGGGGTCGGCTGGGTCGAGGTCGTGGCCGAGAACCTGCACGCCGGGCACCTGCCGGAGACGCTGCTCGCCCTGCGGGAGCGGGGGATGCCGGTGCTGCCGCACGCCGTCTCGCTCTCGCTGGGCGGCGCCGAGCCGCTGGACACCGCCCGGGTGGAACACCTGGCCGAAGTCACCCGCGCGCTCGGCGCCCCGCTCGCCAGCGACCACGTCTGCTTCGTGCGCGCGGGCGGGCTCGACACCGGGCACCTGATGCCGCTGCCCCGCACCCGCGAGGCGCTGGACGTACTGGTGGACAACGTCAAGCTGACTCAGTCCATTGTGGACGTCCCGTTCGCGCTGGAGAACATCGCGGCGGTGCTGGAGTGGCCGGACGCCGAGCTGACCGAGGCGCAGTTCCTGCGCGAGCTGACCGAACGCACCGGCTGCCTGCTGATCATCGACGTCGCCAACCTCTACGCCAACGCGCGCAACCTCGGCACCGACCCGGCGGCGTTCCTCGACGAGATCCCGTGGGAGCGGCTGGCCTACGTGCACATGGCGGGCGGGATCGAGCAGGACGGCGTCTACCACGACACGCACGCCCACCCGGTGCGCCCGGAGGTGCTGGACCTGCTCGGCGAGCTGCGTGACCGCGTCGACCCGCCCGGTGTGCTGCTGGAACGTGACGACGACTACCCGACCGACCGCGAACTGGCCGCCGAACTGGCCGCGCTGCGCGACGTGGTGACGCGATGAGCTCGCCGCGGGAACGGCTGGCGGCGGGCCAGGCGGAGCTGGTCCGCGCGCTGCTGGCTGGCGGCCCGGCACCGCTCGGATTCCGCGCAGACCGGCTCCGGGTGGAGGCGGATGTTTTGCGCCGCAAGCGAATGCGGCTCTTCGCCTTCCTGCGGCCGGACGTGCCGGACGCGCTGGGCGACCGGTACCGGGAGCTGTTCGAGGCGTTCGCGGCCGGCCATCCCAAGGCCGTCACCACCCGCGCCCGCGAGGACGCCGACAACTTCGCCACCTGGCTCGTCGAACGCGGCGAGCTCCCGAAACCCTGGCCCCGCTGGCTGCGCCGCTTCCTCCGCTGAGGCGACTACCAGGTGGCTTTGTCGGCACCCGGGAGGTGCGAGGCCTCGAACCAGTACGGGGGCGCGCCGGGCAGGACACCGGGGAACTTGACGCGGGTGAGGCGGCCGAACGGGCTTTCGACGTCCTCGAGGAGCCCGGTCGTGTCGAGCTCGGGGGCCTCGGATTCCTTGCGCCCCAGCGAATCGAGCCAGCGCCCGGTGCCCGCCAGCGAGAGCCGGACGTGCCAGCTGCCGCCTTCGGTCATCGAGCGGCGCAACGCGGTCATCACGCCCGCGGCGGTGAGCCAGCCGGTCGCGTGGTCGAGCGCCTGCACCGGCAGCGGGCCGGGCTTGTCGAGCCCCGCGTCGCGGGCGCCCTCGTCGGCGATCCCGGACGCCATCTGGACGAGACTGTCGAAACCGCGCCGCCGCGCCCAGGGCCCTTCCCAGCCGTACGCGGACAGGTCCGCCACCACGATCCCCGGCCGCAGCTCGGCGAGCTCCCCGGGGCCGAAACCCAGCGCGGCCAGCGAGCCCGGCCGGAACGACTGGATGAACACGTCCGCGCGGCCGACCAGCTTGCGCAGCTTCGCGCGGCCGCCGTCGGAGTCCAGGTCGAGGAACGTCGAGCGCTTGCCCATCCCGGTGTCGATCGGGAGCGGGTGCACGGTCGGCAGGTGCGCGGCGCCGACGTGCAGCACGTTCGCGCCGTGCGCGGACAGCACCCGGCCGGCGACCGGCCCGGCGATGACGTGCGTCAGCTCCAGCACCTTGAGCCTGCCCATCGGGCGGACGGAGTCGAACACCTCCCGCGGCGGGGCGGCGGCGATCGGGCTCAGCTCGACCAGCGGCAGCCCGGCGACGGCCTGGCCCTGCGGGTGGGCGAGCCAGTCCTCGCGGGTGCGCATCGCGGCGGCGGCACCACCGGCGCCGACCACGGCCGTCTCGACCTCCCGCGCCGACCGCGCGAAGACGGCCTTGGCGACCGCCGCCCTGGTCGCGGGCACGCCGAGCGACCAGCAGACCGCGGCGGCGTGCTGCGGGTAGTTGCAGTGCAGTTTGACCCAGCCGTCGGCGGCCCGGTAGTCGCCGGACAGCGACGCCCAGACGTCGCCGGGCGACTCGCCGTCGATCCGCAGCTGCCGCTCACTGTGGAACGCGGCGGCAGCGTGCCGTGTGTCGACCGAGACCGGTCCCGGCTCGATGCCGCGAGCCCGCAGGAGCTCCCCCGCCCCCAGC
>NZ_JAYMZS010000135.1:0-21767 GCF_035828755.1 Amycolatopsis sp. H20-H5
GCGTGCTTTCCGCAGGGTTTCGAGCTGCTCGTCAGCCGACCGGCTCGGTGAGCCCGCCACGCGCCTCGGGCGCGGCGGAGCGCAGTGCGTCGGCGGCCTCGTCGCTCGGCTGGGACTGCGACTCGCGCTCGGCCTTCACCCGCGCGGTGTAGACCTCGATCTCGCGCTTCGTCGTCTCCGGCGACCAGCCGAGCACCTCGCCCACCAGCCCGGCGACCTGCTCGGCGCAGTCCACGCCGCGGTGGGCGTACTCGATGGAGATCCTGGTCCGGCGCGCGAGGACGTCCTCCAGGTGCAGCGCGCCCTCGAAGGCGGCCGCGTACACGACCTCGACGCCGAGGTAGTCCGGCGCGGACTCGATCGGCTTGAGCAGCTCGGGCCGGTTGTCGGCCAGCGCGAGCACCTCGTGCACCAGCGAGCCGTACCGGTCGAGCAGGTGCCGCACGCGGTACGGGTGCAGGCCGTGCTGCGCGGCCAGGTGGTCGGCCTGGTTCACCAGCGCGTGGTAGCCGTCCGCGCCGATCAGCGGGACCTTGTCGGTGATCGAGGGCTGCGGCCTGCCCGGCAGGTCCACGGCCGCGGCGTCGACGGCGTCGGCCGCCATTACCCGGTACGTCGTGTACTTGCCACCGGCGATCGCGACGAGACCGGGCGAAACCCGCGCCACCGCGTGCTCACGTGAGAGCTTGGAGGTCTCTTCGCTCTCCCCCGCCAGCAAAGGCCGGAGCCCCGCGTAGACGCCCTCGATGTCGTCGTGCGTCAGCGGCGTCGCGAGCACGGAGTTGACGTGCTCCAGCAAGTAATCGATGTCGTGCTTCGTCGCGGCCGGGTGCGCGAGGTCGAGATTCCAGTCGGTGTCGGTGGTGCCGATGATCCAGTGGTTGCGCCACGGGATGACGAACAGCACGGACTTCTCGGTGCGCAGGATCATCCCGGACTCGGACACGATCCGGTCGCGCGCGACGACGATGTGCACGCCCTTGCTCGCTCGCACGCGGAACCGGCCGCGCCCGCCGGAAAGCCGCTGCAGCTCGTCGGTCCACACGCCGGTGCAGTTGATCACCGCGCCCGCGTGGATCTCGGTCTCCTGCCCGCTCTCGACGTCGCGGACCCGGACACCGGAGATGCGATCGGCCTCACGCAGGAAGTCGACGACCTGGGTCGAGGTGCGCACGACGGCGCCGTAGTGCGCGGCGGTGCGGGCGACTGTCATGGTATGGCGCGCGTCGTCGGACTGCGCGTCGTAGTAACGGATACCGCCGATCAGCGCGGAGCGCTTGAGCGCGGGAACCATCCGGAGCGCGCCGGCGCGCGTCAGGTGCTTCTGGCCGGGCACCGACTTCGCGCCGCCCATCGTGTCGTACATCAGCAGCCCGGCGGCGGTGTACGGCCGCTCCCAGACGCGGCGGGTCAGCGGGTACAGGAAGCTGACCGGCTTCACCAGATGCGGGGCGATGGTGGACATCATCAGCTCGCGCTCACGCAGCGCCTCGCGCACCAGGCCGAACTCGAGCTGCTCCAGATAGCGCAATCCGCCGTGGAACAGCTTGCTCGACCGGCTGGACGTACCGGACGCCAGATCCCTGGCCTCGACCAGCGCCACCCGCAGGCCACGGGTCGCCGCGTCGAGCGCGGTGCCCGCGCCGACGACCCCGCCGCCGATCACCACCAGGTCGAAGGTCTCGTCGCCGAGCCGGCGCCAGGACTCCTCCCGCTTCTGCGGGCCCAGCCGCGCCGGGTTGGTGTCGGCTTCGCGCTGAGAGTTGGTCACGTGGCACTCCTCCTGCAGTCCTGTCTTCGATTCCAGCATGTCACGCCCTGGCCACCGCGCATCTCCACGGAGTGACACTTGTGGCGTAACCCTCGTAGAACTCGAAGAAATTGGTACGGACGACTGCTGGAATGATCATGTACTCGCAGGTAACGTGCCTCGGACGTGGGTCGGCAAGGGTGCCGTGGCGCGCTGTGTCCGGCCCTGCACGGAGTGTCCAGTGTGGAGGGCTGAGCGTTGAGCGCGGGAGCAATTTTCGTCTGGGAGCTGCTGGGAACAGCGGTACTGATCCTGCTCGGCAACGGTGTGGTGGCCAACCACGTGTTGCGCAAGAACAACGGACACGGTGCGGGCACCCTGTTCATCACCTTCGGCTGGGCCTTCGCGGTGTTCACCGGGGCCAGCATCGCGGCGCCGAGCGGCGCGCACCTGAACCCGGCGGTGACGCTGGGGCTGGCGATCGCCGACAAGGTGGCCTGGTCGGACGTGCCGATCTACATCGCGGGCCAACTGGTCGGCGCCATCCTCGGCGCGATCCTCTGCTGGGCGCTGTACAAACTGCAGTTCGACGACCACCCGGCGCCGGAGGAGACGCTCGGCATCTTCTCCACCGCCCCGCAGATCCCGAACAAGGTGTGGAACCTCGTGACCGAGATCATCGGCACGTTCGTGCTGGTGGCCTGGATCCTGCTCAGCCCGGCCTACGCGATGGGCGAGAAAGGCACCCCGGACTTCGGCAACTCGGCGCTGGGCTACGCCGGTGTCTCGTTCGTCGTGCTGGTGATCGGCATCTCGCTCGGCGGCCCGACCGGCTACGCGATCAACCCGGCCCGTGACCTCGGCCCGCGTATCGCGTACGCGTTCATCCTGCCGATCAAGCGCAAGGCCAACCCGAACTGGGGCTACTCGTGGGTCCCGGTCGTCGGCCCGCTCGTCGGCGGCGCGCTCGCCGCGCTGCTCTACCTCGGCGTCCACAACCTGACCTGACAGCCAGCCCCCGAACCTGGAGCATTCACTCATGACTTCGTACGTAGCCGCGATCGATCAGGGCACCACGTCGACCAGGTGCATGATCTTCAACCACGCAGGCCGGGTCGTCGCCTCCGACCAGCGGGAGCACGAGCAGATCTTCCCGAAGGCGGGCTGGGTCGAGCACAACGCCGAGGAGATCTGGGAAAACACGCGCGCCGTCGCCGCGGGCGCGCTCGCCAAGGCCGACCTGACCTCGGCCGACATCGTCGCCGTCGGCATCACCAACCAGCGTGAGACGGCGCTGGTGTGGGACCGCAAGACCGGTAAGCCGGTGTACAACGCCATCGTCTGGCAGGACACCCGCACCGACAAGATCGTCACCGAGCTCGGCGCGCTCGGCGGCGGGCAGGAGCGCTACCGGCAGAAAACCGGCCTGCCGCTGGCGACCTACTTCTCCGGGCCCAAGGTCAAGTGGATCCTGGACAACGTCGAGGGCGCCCGTGCGCGCGCCGAAGCGGGCGACCTGCTGTTCGGCAACATGGACACCTGGGTGCTGTGGAACATGACCGGCGGCGTCGACGGCGGCATCCACGTCACCGACCCGACCAACGCGTCCCGCACCCTGCTGATGGACCTCGACACCCTGACCTGGGACGAGAGCCACGCGTCGGACATGGGCATCCCGCTGTCGATGCTGCCGGAGATCAAGTCGTCCTCGGAGGAGTACGGCAAGGTCCGGGAGAAGGGCGCGCTGGCCGGTGTGCCGATCGCGGGCATCCTTGGCGACCAGCAGGCGGCCACCTTCGGCCAGGCCTGCCTTTCCCCGGGTGAAGCCAAGAACACCTACGGCACCGGCAACTTCATGCTGCTCAACACCGGCACCGAGAAGGTGATGTCGGAGAACGGGCTGCTCACCACGGTCTGCTACAAGATCGGCTCGAACGACACCATCTACGCGCTCGAGGGCTCGGTCGCGGTCACCGGTTCGCTGGTGCAGTGGCTGCGCGACAACCTCGGCCTGATCGGCACCGCGGCCGAGATCGAGGAGCACGCCCGCACGGTCGACGACAACGGCGGCGCGTACTTCGTGCCCGCGTTCTCCGGCCTGTTCGCCCCGTACTGGCGTTCCGACGCCCGCGGCGCGATCGTCGGGCTGACCCGGTTCGTCAACAAGGGCCACCTGTGCCGCGCGGTGCTGGAGGCCACGGCCTTCCAGTCGCGCGAGGTGATCGACGCGATGAACGCCGACTCCGGCGTCCCGCTGAAGTCGCTCAAGGTCGACGGCGGCATGGTCGTCAACGAGCTGCTCATGCAGTTCCAGGCCGACATCCTGGGCGTCCCGGTGATCCGCCCGGTGGTCAACGAGACCACCGCGCTCGGCGCCGCGTACGCCGCGGGCCTCGCCGTCGGCTTCTGGGCCAGCGAGGACGACATCCGCACCAACTGGGCGCAGGACAAGCAGTGGGACCCGTCGATGGACGACTCCCGCCGCGAGTCCGAATACCGCAACTGGAAGAAGGCCGTCACCAAGACCTTCGACTGGGTCGAGGACTGACCCAGTAAAACAGGAGCAAGGGACCTTTGCTGTCGCCGCGAAGCGAGAGCAAAGGTCCCTTGCTCCTGTTTACGGGAGACGGTGATCGGAATTGCCGCCCGGACCTGCTGATTCAGGCAGTCAGCCGAGCAGTCCGGCGAGCGCGCCGCCGCCGGTCTGCGGTGCGCCCTGTGGCTTGACCTTCACCTGCGGAGGCTTGACGGGCCCCGGCTTGGTGGGCTTCGGCTGCGGCGACGGGGTCTTGGTGGGCGGTGGCGTCCCACAGGTACCGGCCGGGCTCGCCGGTGCGGCGGGCGCCACGGCCGGTGCCGGCGTCTGCGACGAGGTCGGCGGTTTGGGCGCATCGCAGACCACGTCGAACTCGACGGTCGCGGTTCCACTGGCGGCCGGGAGACCAGTGTCGCCCTTGCAGTAGAAGCTCGCCCTGAAATGCCCCGGCCGCCTTCCGGCGCGGCCGTGACCGACGAACGAGCTCGAGCTGCCCGTGAGCGTCACCGCCGCGGCCAACCCGGGCGAAGTGAGCTCATCAGGCCTGCCATAACAGCTCGCGCTGAACTCCAGCGCCTGACCGGGCGCCACCGCCGACGGGCTGACCGTCAGGTGCGGCGGTGGCGCTGTGGCAGAAGCCACCGGCACGAAGACCAGCCCTCCCGCGACCGCGAGTAGTCCGGCTTGGATGACCAAAGTCCTGGTTCTCATAAACCCTCCCAGTGATTTTCCTTCCCCTCTGGGAACACCGCCGGAACAGTCAAAAGGTTGCCTGGGTAACCAAGAATCCAAGCCCTGATCACGAGAACAGTGCCGTCACGCTCCCCATCCTTCGGGCCTGCCCGACTGCTCGTTCGGGGCTATCAGACGGAACTCACTGCCCTGGTCATCGGCCACCACGGTTACCTTTCCGTGTGGCGAGTCCGACGGCGGATTCAGCACGGCGCCGCCGAGTTCGATGACCTTGGCCGCGGCGGCATCGGCATCCTCGACCGAGAAGTACGTTCCCCAATGCGACGGGCCACCTCCTGGCAGCCCGCCCAGCCCGCCGACGACTTCCCCGGCCACTGTCAGCACGCCGTACTGGAACCCCGGAGCGGACATGTCGTCGAAGCCGTAACCGAAGACACCACTGTAGAAAGCCTTCGCCGCCTCGAAATCCGTGGTCATGCATTCGTTCCAGGCCACCGCGCCCGGTGCCGCGAGAACCTGGGTGCCGGCGTGCTTTCCCGCCTGCCACAGGCCGAACATCGCGCCCGTGGGATCGGCCACGAGTGCCATCCGGCCCTCATCCAGCACGTCCATCGGCGGCGCGTGGACCCCGCCACCCGCCTCGACGACGGCGGCCACCACCTTGTCCACATCGGACACCGCGAGATACGTCGTCCAGCCGGGCGCCGCGTCCGCCTGCGCCGCCGGAATCTCACCGAGCCCGGCGACCGGACGCCCCGCGATCGTGGCCATGCCGTAATACCCCGTCTCGGCCGTGCCCGCCCGGACCTCCCAGCCGAGCAACGCGCTGTAGAAGGTGACCGCCTTGCCCTTGTCGGGCGCCATCAGATCCACCCAGCTGGGCGTTCCGTCCGGCCAGGGTTCGTCGCGGAACAGCATGAGAGCCTCCAAGGTCTCGCCGATTCGGTGTCGGCCGTCACAGCATCGCACCGGGCACCGACAAAAACCGGAACCATCACCGGCCGGGACCGCGCGAAGACCTTCAGTAAGCGGTCGCGCCGCCTCCCGTCTGTGGCGCGCCGACCGGTACCTTCGACACCTGGTGCCCGGTGACCGTCCGGCTGCTGGACGGCGCCGCGTGGGTGCTCGGCGGCTTCACGACGGAACTCGGCCCTGGCGCGCGGACCTCGAAGTTGATCGTCACGCGCGCCTTGTCGCAGAACGCTTCGAGGGGATAGAAGCCCGGCCTGGCTCCCTGATGGACCGTGGCTACCGCGGCCTGGATCGGCGGCGGCCCGTCGAAGGAGGTCTCGAACGGGCCGAGGTCCAGCGCCATCGACCGCACGTCGTGCACCTGATCCGCCCGGCAGCCCACCGAAACCAGGAGCCGTTCGCCCGGCAGCACCGACTGCGGCGAGGTCGCCACGAACGGGTACCGATCCGGCGGCTGCGCCGTGGGCGAAGGTGAGCTGGACGAAGGCGAGGTGCTCGAGGTGGGCGCCGGGGTGACCTCTCCCGGCGTTTCCACCTGCGCGACGAGCATCGAGCCGATGGCCAGCACCGTGGCCGCACCGCGTTTCCCGAGCACGCCGCTCATCTCCCCGTCAGCTGGGCGTAGACGATGATGTTGTCGAGATAGTTGTGCGAAGCCCGGTCGAACACACCGCCGCAGGTGATGAGCCGAAGCTGGGCGTCTGCGGTGTCGCCATAGACGGCGTCGGTCGGGAAGGTGTCCTTGGGTACCTTGTCGACCTTGGTCACGACGAAGTCCGCGGTCTTGCCGTCCTTCCTCGCGACGGCGATCCGGTCACCCGGCGCGAGTTCCTTGAGCCGGAAGAAGATTCCCCGCTGCTTGTTGCCGTCCACGTGGCCGAGGATCACCGCGGGCCCGACCTCGCCAGGGGTCGGCCCGTTGACGTACCAGCCTGCCTGCAGGGGCTGCGAGACCGGCGGCACCTGGACAGAGTTGTCGGCGTTGAGCCCGAGCGGGACGAGCGAAGAGTGCGCGCCGATCTTCGGGATGTCCACGGAGACCGGCTCGGACTTCACCAGCCCCTCCGCCGCGGCCCTGCCCGCGTCGACCGGACTCGGCTGGTCGACCACGGCCTGCTTGCTCATCGTGGACGGCGGCGCGGCCTGTGTTCCCGGAGTGTCCCCGCCACCGGAAGGTGAGAGAAGGAGTGCCAGCACCGCGAGAACGGCCAGCAGAACCACCGCGAGCACGACCAGCGCGCGGCGGCTGCGTAACAGAGTCGAGTTCATTCGAGCCCCCACGATAATCCGACCCGGCCAGGGACGCCATCGATGAATCCGTGCCGCCCCTTCCCCCGAAGGAGCGGCACGGAGTTCATCTCATGCCTGACCAGACGTAGGACGATACCGGCCGGTTGCCCGGCCGGGTCACGAAAACGTTCCGATCAGCCGTTCACCCGGCGACGGCGACTCAGCGCGAACCCGGCGCCACCCACGGCGAGCACGCCCATGGCCCCGGCGGCCAGCGCCATTCCGGAACCGTCCTCCTGCGGGCCGTCGCTACCGCCGGTCTGCGGTGCGCCAGTCGGCACCTTCGCGACCTGCTTCGGCTTCGGAATCGGCTGGGCCGCCTGCGCCGTGAGCACGGCGCCCGGCTCCTTGGTGTCGCACAGGAGCGTGAAGTAATACTTTCCCGGCTTCAACGTCGGCGAGGCCTGGAATTTGTACGTCACTTTGATGCCCTTCCCGGCAGGAATTGCCTTCTCCGAAAGGATCTTGAATGCATCGACATTCATGACAAAGCCGTATTCCTTCGCGTGCGCACTGAAGCAGTGCCCCTGCCCGGTGAAAACGTCGCCGGGATGGACAGTCCGCACGCTCAGCGAGAACGTGGGCGGCGGCGTCTGCGTCGGCTTCGGGACGACCGTCGAGGTCGTCGGCGGCGAGGTGGGCGGCGTGGTGGCGGGCCCCGCCGCCAGCGCGACGGACGGCGCAAGGACGAGACCGGCGGCGATTCCGGACACAACAATGACACGCTTCATGAGTTGACCCCTCGGAACAATCACTGTGAAATCGGAGCGGAATGACATTCCCGGCGGCCCGCTCGCAGTTCCCCCTGCCCGCGGCCCTTCCGTTTCCCGATACCCCAAAGACGCCTGTACGAGGGTGCGGGTTGCCTGAATAAGTCACGATGAAGTCTCGAAGAAAAGGGCTTCCGGCTGAACAGAAAAACCGCCCCCGGACAACGTCCGGAGGCGGTTTTTCTGTTTCTTTCGACTCAGCTCGCGGTACTGCCGTCCCCGGCGCGTGCAGCGCCCGACGGAACCTTCTTCGTCTGCGGCGTCGTCACTGAAAACGTTGCCGTGTAGGGCTTTCCGTCGCAGGTGACGGTGATCGGGTACTGACCGGAGCGAGTCCCGGGCTTGAGCATGGCGTCCGCGCTCATGTTCGCCGGGACGCCGATCAGCGGGCCGCGGTCGTAGTTCGCGAAGGTGAGCACCGGGGAGGAAAAGGTCGCCGACGTCGGCGCCGTGCCCGTGCTCTGGCACTGGGCCAACGCCACGTTCGGTTCGCCATTGGCGTATTTGTTGATCAGTCCGTGCGAGACCGCCGTGTCCGCGTTCAGCTGCACCGTCGCCGCGGGCGTCGACGGCGTCGGCGGCTGCTGTCCTGGCTGGGCGTGCCCGGCCGCCGTCCCGGCGAACGCGGTCGCGCCGATCACCCATGCCGCAACGAAAAAGACCTTCTTACCCACCGCGTACCCCTTGTTACTCACCGGCCTGACACCCCCCAAGACGCGGGTGTCGCGCCGGGGTTGCCCCGTGGCCGGGATCAGTCCAGATCGTCGTGACGCATGAGCTGGCGGCCGGCCTCGGTGATCGACCCCGACAGCGAGGGGTACACCGAAAATGTCAGTGCCAGATGTTCCACTGTGAGCTGGTTCTGGACGGCGAGCGCGATGGGAAGGATGAGCTCGCTCGCCGTCGGCGCCACGACCACCCCGCCGACGACGACACCGGTGGCGGGGCGGCAGAACAGCTTCACGAAGCCGCGCCGCAGGCCCTCCATCTTCGCGCGGGCGTTGGTCGCCAGCGGCAGCATGATGGTGCGCGCGGGCACCTCGCCGGAGTCGATCGCCTGCTGGCTGATGCCGACGGTGGCGATCTCCGGGTGGGTGAAGACGTTCGCGGCGACGGTCTTGAGCTTGATCGGCGCGACCCCTTCGCCGAGCGCGTGCCACATCGCGATGCGGCCCTGCATGCTGGCCACCGAGGCGAGCATGAGCACGCCGGTGCAGTCACCGGCGGCGTAGATGCCGGAGACGTTGGTGCGCGAAACGCGGTCGACGGTGATGAAACCGCCGGGGCCTGGCTCGATGCCGACCTTGTCCAGGCCGATGTCAGCGGTGTTCGGCACCGAGCCGACGGTCATCAGCGCGTGGCTGGCGTCGATCACCCGGCCGTCGGCGAGGTGCACCTTGACGCCGTTGGCGGTGCGCTCGACCTTGTCCGCGCGAGCGTGCTTCGCGACGGTGGTGCCGCGCTGGGAGAAGACTTCTTCGAGCACGGCGGCCGCGTCGGCGTCCTCGTGCGGGAGGACGCGGTCGCGGCTGGAGACGACGGTGACCTTGACGCCCATCTCGGTGTAGGCCGAGGCGAACTCGGCGCCGGTGACGCCCGAGCCGATGACGGCGAGGTGCTCGGGGAGCTCCTGCAGGTTGTAGAGCTGGCGCCAGTCGAGGATGCGCTCGCCGTCCGGCACCGCGCCGGGCAGCACGCGGGGGGTGGCGCCGGTGGAGATCAGCACGACGTCGGCGTCGAGGACCTCGGTCGCGCCACCCGGCTGGGTGACGGCGACCTTGTGCGTGGCCAGCCCGGGCTCTTCGTCGCAGAAGCGTCCCTGGCCGACCAGCACGCGGACGCCCTCACGCTGCACGCGGGCGCGGATGTCGGCGGACTGCGCGAGGGCGAGCCCCTTCACCCGGCCGTGGACGGTGGGCAGGTCGATGCTGGTGTCGGCCATGTCGGTGTTGATGCCGAGCTCCTTGAGCCCGTGCATGTTGGCCAGCGCGCCGGACGAGGCGATGAAGGTCTTGGAGGGGACGCAGTCATAGAGGACACACGCGCCGCCGAGGCCGTCCCGCTCGACGATGGTCACCTGGGCCCCGTGTTGCGCGGCGACCAGTGCCGCTTCGTAACCCGCCGGGCCTCCGCCCATGATCACGATCCTGGTCACCTGGTCCGCCTCCTTGTTCACCCGCGTGCCGATGGCGCTCACGGTACGCGGAGCACCGCTCGCCGGATTGAGGGGCCGGACACGCCATGTACGTCCACCCGGGTGACACCGGGGTCGCTAGGCTGTCGCCGTGCCGTTGTATGCCGCGTACGGATCGAACATGGAGCCCGCCCAGATGCTGGGCCGCGCTCCCCATTCCCCGATGGCCGGAACCGGCTGGCTGGAAGGCTGGCGGCTGACGTTCGGCGGCGAGGACCTTGGCTGGGAAGGTGCACTGGCCACGATCGTCGAAGACCCCGGTTCCCGCGTGTTCGTCGTGCTCTACGACGTCACCGCCGACGAGGACGGCCTCGACCGCTGGGAAGGCGGCGAGTTGGGGATGCACACCAAGCTCCGCCTCCGCGTCCAGACGATGGACGGCTCGGTCCTGGCCTGGCTCTACGTCCTCGACGCCTACGAAGGCGGCCTCCCCTCGGCCCGCTACCTCGGCGTCCTCGCCGACGCGGCCGAAGCCGCCGGCGCCCCCGCCGACTACGTCGAAGCCCTCCGCACCCGCCCCTGCACCGGCATCACCGGCTAACGCCACCCCAATCACGCGTGGCGGCATTCCAGTCACGCATGGCGGCACCCCAATCACGCATGCCGACCTTTGGCGCGTAGTGCGAAGGCCGCACGCAGGTCGTTAAGCAAGCGCGTCGGGTCTCGTAAGTCCGCAGCCGTCGCCCGGATCGTGATCCACCCGCGCCCCACCATCCGCATGTCCCGCTCGGTATCGCGCGCTGCGCGCTCCTCGTGTGACGCGTACCCGTCGTACTCCAACGCGATGCGCAACGAAGGCCACGCCAGATCCAGCACATACAGGGTCCGACCTTCGATCGTGGTGATCTCGTGCTGCGCTTCCGGAATCGGGAACCCAGCCTCGACCACAACCAACCGGAGCATGCTCTCCGGCGGTGACTCGGCCAGGCCCGTGGCGAGGTCGAGCAGCATCAACGCCCTGTGGATACCTCGGCGGTCACGCCTGTCGTCGATCCGGTCACGCACGTTGTCCCGCAACGTCCGCCGATGGTCGGGTACCAGGCCGCGCATGGCTTCGTCCAGCGCGGCGAACGCGGTCCGCCGGTGCCCGGCACAGAGGAAGTCGGCCAGCGCGCGATCCAAGGAAAAGACGGGCAACCCATCAAGTTCGAGCGTATCCAACGGATCGAAGTCGACCGAATGCACAACCATGCCGGGCTTCGATCTGATCCGCCGCGAGCTGGGCACAGCGATATGGATATCACCACCGCTCACCGCTGTTATCCCGTGTAGGGCAAGAGAAGTCGCGCCGGAGAGGGCAGCAGGCTGCCCCACGGCGAGCAGCGCGGCCTGAGCTCGAGTAGCCACATCGAGCACATCTGCCGCGTGCACGACCACACCGCGCCACGGCTGCACGAGCACGCCACTCGCCAACCCTTCCAGAACAGCTCGGCGGCCCAGTATCCGGTCGGCCTCACCACGCAGTACCGCTCCGTGCGGCTCTCCCCACTTGATCATGTTTTTCAGGATCAGCGGTTCTCACGGCCAAGGAAACCCTCATTGCGGAACCTGTGGATAACTACCCTGACTGTGGATAACTCCAGTCACACGTGCTCGCTGGTCGAACTGCGAACACGCGTGACTGGAGTGCCGCCAGGCGTGACTGGAATGCCGTCACGCGTGATTGGGGTGCCGTTAGGCGAGGGCGGCGAGGGCGGTGTGGACCATTACGCGAACGCCGACCAGGAGGGCTCGTTCGTCGAGGACGAAGGTGGGGCGGTGGAGGTCGGACATCGGGGTGGCCGGGTCGCCGGACCAGACGCCCAGGCGGGCGAAGGCGCCCTGGGCGTGCTCCAGGTACCAGCCGAAGTCCTCGCCGCCGGAGGACTGCTCCGTGTTGGCCAGTGCCGATTCGCCAAGGGCGGCCTCGGCGCCCGCGCGCAGGATGGCCGTGCTGTCGGCGTCCGAGACGACCGGGGGGACGCCGCGGCGGTAGTCCAGCGAGAAGCCGACGCCGGTGGGCGCCAGTAGGGACTCGACGGAGGCCGCGACCAGCGGCTCGAGCTCTGTCCACACCTTGTGGTCCGCCGTGCGCAGGGTGCCGCGCAGCAGGCCGTCCTCGGGGACGGCGTTGGCCGCCTGACCCGCGTGCACCGCGCCCCAGACCAGCACGGTCCCGGACCGGGGGTCGACGCGGCGCGAGAGGACCGACGGCAGCGAGGTGATGACCGTGCCCAGCGCGTGGACAAGGTCCGCGGTCAAGTGCGGCCGCGAAGTGTGCCCGCCGGGCGACGTCAGCCGCAGCTCGATGAGGTCGGCGGCGGAGGTCAGCGGGCCGACCCGGGTGCCGACCTGGCCGACGGCCAGGCGCGGGTCGCAGTGCAGGCCGTAGATCCGCTCGACGCCGTTGAGCGCGCCGGCCGCGATCATGTCCAGCGCGCCGCCGGGCATGACCTCCTCGGCGTGCTGGAAGATCAGCCGCACCCGGCCGGGCAGCTCCGGCGCACCGGCCAGCGCCCTGGCCGCGCCCAGCAGTATCGAGGTGTGGGCGTCGTGGCCGCACATGTGCGCCGCGCCCTCGGTGGTCGAGGAGAACGGCAGGCCGGTGGCCTCGGTGAGCGGCAGCGCGTCCATGTCGGCGCGCAGCGCGACACAGCGCTCGCCCCTGCCGATGTCGCAGACGACGCCGGTGCCGCCGGGCAGCACCCACGGCTTGAGCCCGACCGAGCGCAGCAGCGTGATCACCAGTTCGGTGGTCGCGTGCTCATGGCGGGACAGCTCCGGGTGGGCGTGCATGTGCCGCCGCCAGGCGAGCACGTCGGTGGCGTTCGCGCGCAGCCAGCCGTCGAGCCAGAACGGCCCGCGCCCGGCGCCCATGTCCTCCACAGGTGCCATGCTGACGCCGGCCTCGGAAATGAGCGCGTTGTGCGCCTCGATAGGGGCAATGATACGACCCGTGGGGTCACCTGGAATGTCCGGTCGTGAGTCGAGCACCGTCACGCCGCACCTCTCTCCCGCAACACTGGTGGCCACGGCGGTGAATCCGCCCCGGCCACGTCCTTTCGGCACACCGGGTGCGCACAGAATCGGCGTACGCACTTGCAGATGATCGTGCACCATGCAGACGACAAGCCGCCCTCCGAGCGGGAGGACCGGAGACGGCCGGTAGTGGATCTGCGTTGAACGGCTTGGCGGAATTCGGCTTGGGTGAAAAGTGCCGCTACTTGCCCTTCGCCTGGTCGCCGTCCTTCTTACGCTTGCTCGACCGCATCCGCCTGCCCCAGATCACCAGCAGCAGCAGCACGATCGCGACCCCACCGGCGATGAGCTTGTTCTTGGTCTTCTCCGTGTCCGCCTTGTCGGTCTCGGACGGGCTCAGCACCGGCCCCGGCGGTGCCTGCATCGGCTGGATCAGCATGGCCTGGGCCTGCTGGAACGCCTGCGCGGACAGCGGCACGACGGTCGGCGCGACCATCGCCTGCGCGGGCGGCGCGCACACCACCAGCAGTCCCATCAGCCCCACCAGGAGCAGCCCCCGCAGTTTCGCCATGATGCCCTCTCCGTCGGCGTGAGCGCACAGTCTGCCTGCTCGCGGACCGCGAAGTCAGCCGCCACGCGGAGGATCCGCGAACGCCGCCAAGATCCGCTGCGCCGCCAGGGTCGCCGTCAGCTCACCGTCCCGCACCGCCCGTTCGACGTCCGGAACGACCGCTCGTACCCCAGGATGCGCCGCCAGCCTGCCGAGCAACTGCTCACGCACCATCGCCCAGGTCCACTCCACCTGCTGACGCCGCCGCCGCTGCGCCAGTTCACCGGACGAGGTCAGCGTCTCCCGGTGCCGCCCGATCTCGCCCCAGATCTCGTCCAGGCCGACGTCGTTCAGCGCGCTGCAGGTCAGCACCGGTGGCGTCCAAGGCGCGTCGTGCCCGTAGATCATCCGCAGTGCGCCCGCGAGCTCCCGTGCCGCCCGCTTCGCGTCGCGCTCGTGATCGCCGTCCGCCTTGTTGACCGCGATGACGTCGGCGAGTTCCAGCACGCCCTTCTTGATCCCCTGAAGCTGGTCACCCGTTCGAGCGAGCGTGAGGAACAGGAAGCAGTCGACCATGTTCGCGACGGTCACTTCGGACTGTCCTACCCCGACAGTCTCGACCAGCACGGTGTCGTAACCGGCGGCTTCCATCAGCACGATCGTCTCGCGGGTGGCCCGCGCGACGCCGCCGAGCGTGCCCGACGTCGGCGACGGCCGGATGAACGCGTCCGGGTCCACCGCGAGCCGCGCCATCCGGGTCTTGTCCCCCAGGATGGAGCCACCCGTCCGGGTGGACGACGGGTCGACCGCGAGCACCGCGACCTGATGTCCCGCCGTGGTCAGGTCCGTCCCCAGCTGGTCGATAAATGTCGACTTGCCGACACCGGGAACGCCCGTGATGCCGACCCGCTGCGCACCACCGGCGTGCGGCAGCAGCTCGACTAGCAGCTCCTGCGCCTGCGCCCGGTGGTCCTCTCGCGACGACTCGACCAGCGTGATGGCCTTCGACAGGATCCCGCGGTCACCCGCGAGGACGCCCTTGACGTAAGCGGGGACGTCGATCTTGCGGGCCAACGGTCAGGACTCCTGTGCCGTATCGGGTTCCGGGGCGCTCAGCTGCCGGATCAGGTCGATGGCCGCGTCCGCGATCACCGTGCCCGGCCCGAAGATCGCGGCCGCGCCCGCCGCGCGCAGCTCCTCGTAGTCCTGCGGCGGGATGACGCCGCCGACCACGACCATGATGTCGCCCCGGTCCAGCTCCGCCAGCTCGGACCGCAGCGCGGGCACCAGCGAAAGGTGCCCCGCGGCCAGCGAGGACACCCCGACCACGTGCACATCGGCCTCGACGGCTTGGCGCGCGACCTCGCCGGGGGTGGAGAACAGCGGGCCGACGTCGACGTCGAAGCCGATGTCGGCGAACGCCGTCGCGATCACCTTCTGCCCGCGGTCGTGCCCGTCCTGGCCCATCTTCGCGACCAGGATCCGCGGACGGCGGCCTTCCGCCTCGGCGAAGGCCTCGACCAGCTCGCGGGCCTCTTCGACGTTCTTGGACTTGCCGACCTCGTCGCGGTACACACCGGAGATCGTACGAATCTGACCGGCGTGGCGCCCCCAGATCTTCTCCAGCGCTTCGGAGATCTCCCCGACGGTCGCCTTCGCGCGCGCCGCGTCGATCGCCAGTGCCAGGAGGTTCCCGTCGGACTCGGCACCGGCGGTCAGCCGCCGCAAGGCGTCCTCGGTGGCGTCGGAATCCCGCTCCTCGCGCAGCCGCCGCAGCTTCTCGAGCTGCTGGGTGCGGACGCCCTTGTTGTCGACCTTCCTTACCTCGACGGCCGCGTCTTCGGCGTCCTGGGCGAGCTGGTACTTGTTGATCCCGATCACCGGCTGCCGCCCGGAGTCGATCCGCGCCTGGGTGCGCGCGGCGGCCTCCTCGATCCGCAGCTTGGGGATGCCCGCGTCGATGGCCTTCGCCATGCCGCCCGCCTGCTCGACCTCGGTGATGTGCGCCCACGCCTTGCGCGCCAGGTCGTAGGTCAATTTCTCCACAAAAGCACTGCCGCCCCACGGGTCGATCACCCGCGTGGTGCCGGATTCCTGCTGCAGCAGCAGTTGCGTGTTGCGCGCGATCCGCGCGGAGAAGTCCGTCGGCAGCGCGAGCGCCTCGTCCAAAGCGTTGGTGTGCAACGACTGTGTGTGCCCCTGGGTCGCGGCCATCGCCTCGACGCAGGTGCGCACGACGTTGTTGTAGACGTCCTGCGCGGTCAGCGACCAGCCCGAGGTCTGGCAGTGCGTCCGCAGTGAAAGCGATTTCGACGACTTCGGTTCGAACTGCTTCACCAGCTTCGCCCAGATCAACCGGGCCGCGCGCATCTTCGCGACCTCCATGAAGAAGTTCATCCCGATCGCCCAGAAGAACGAAAGCCGCGGCGCGAACCGGTCGACGTCGAGGCCGCCCGCGACCCCCGCCCGGAGGTACTCGACGCCGTCGGCGAGGGTGTACGCCAGCTCGAGATCGGCCGTCGCCCCGGCCTCCTGCATGTGGTAGCCGGAGATCGAGATCGAGTTGTACTTCGGCATGTTCTGCGAGGTGAACGTGAAGATGTCCGAGATGATCCGCATCGACGGCTGCGGCGGGTAGATGTAGGTGTTGCGGACCATGAACTCCTTGAGGATGTCGTTCTGGATGGTCCCGGCGAGCTTGTCGGGGCTGACGCCCTGTTCCTCTGCCGCGACGACATAGAGCGCCAGCACCGGCAGCACGGCGCCGTTCATGGTCATCGACACGCTCATCTTGTCCAGCGGGATCCCGTCGAACAGCTGGCGCATGTCGTAGATCGAGTCGATCGCGACGCCCGCCATGCCGACGTCACCGGCGACGCGCGGGTGGTCGGAGTCGTAGCCGCGGTGCGTGGCGAGGTCGAACGCCACGGACAGTCCTTTTTGGCCCGCCGCGAGGTTGCGGCGGTAGAAGGCGTTGGACTCCTCGGCGGTGGAGAACCCGGCGTACTGGCGGATCGTCCACGGCTGGTTGACGTACATCGTCGGGTACGGCCCGCGCAGATACGGCGCGATGCCGGGATAGGTGTTCAGGAAGTCCACATCGGACAGATCCTCGGCGGTGTACACCGGCTTGACGCCGATGCCCTCCGGGGTCTCCCACGCGAGCGCGTCGGGGCCCTTGCCGGTGCTGGCGTGCAGCGCCTCGGCCCACGCGGCCTTGTCGGCGGGGCCAAGGGAACCCAGCTCGATGTCGGCGAAATTCGGGATGCTCATCACTGGACTCCCAGCTCGCGCAGCGTGCCGGTCAGTACTTCGAGCGCGTCGCAGCCCGCGAAGAGGAACCCGGTCACGTCGGCGTATTCGTCGGTCGGTTTCCCTGCCAGCAGCACGGTTTCGGCGCCAGCGGCCTTGAGCGCGGTGGCGACTTCGGCGGCCTGCTCACCATAGGAGGTGTTGCTACCACAAAGACACGCGACCGGGCTGCCGCTTTCGCGGTACGCCGCGACGACGGCTTCGACGCCGTCGGTCGCGCCAGGGTTGATCGGTTCGACGCCACCGGCCTGGAAGAGGTTGGCGGCGAACGAAGCCCGCGCGGTGTGCGCGGCGACCGGGCCGAGCGTGGCCAGGAAGACCCGCGGCCGCTCGCCGTGCTCGGCGAGGTGCGCGTCGGCGCGATCACGCAGCCGCTCGAACCCCTCGGCGTACCGATGTCTCGGCAGCCCACCCTCCACAAGAGACGGATGCGGTTTGCGGGAGACGGTTTTCTCCGTCAGGTTGGGGAATTCGCTGACACCGGTGATCGGATCCTCGCGGGTGGCGAGCCGCTTCGACCGCGCGTCCCAGGTCTTCGCGAGCCGCTCGGCCAGCGCGCCCGAGGCCAGCTCGGCCTCGATCCCGCCCGCGCGCTCGATCTCGGTGAACTCACGCCAGGCGACCTTGGCCAGCTCGTCGGTCAGGTTCTCGACGTACCAGGAGCCGCCCGCCGGGTCGATCACCCCGGCGAGCTTGGACTCCTCCAGCAGCACCGCGTGGGTGTTGCGGGCGATCCGGGCGGAGAACGCGTCGGGCAGGCCGATCGCGGCGTCGAAGGGCAGCACGGTGACGGCGTCGGCGCCGCCGATGCCCGCGCCGAAACAGGCCAGCGTGGTGCGCAGCATGTTCACCCAAGGGTCACGCTGGGTGAGCATCGCGGGTGAGGTGACGGCGTGCTGGCGCATCCCGGCGGCCTCGGGGCGCACCCCGGACACCTCGGCGACGCGTGCCCACAGCCGTCGCGCGGCGCGGAACTTGGCGATCGTCAGGAACTGGTCGGCGGACGCGGCGAGCCGGAACTCCAGCTGCCCGGCGGCGGTGTCGACGTCGAGACCGGCCTCGGTCAGCGCCCGCAGGTACGCGACCCCGGCCGCGATGACCGCGCCGAGTTCCTGGGCGTCGGACCCGCCCGCCTCGTGGAACGGCAGGCCGTCGGCGACGAGCGTGCGCACCTTCGGGTGCTTCGCGGCGACCCGCGCGGCGAGCTCGGCGGCCGGGGCCAGCGGCGACGCCTCCCCCGTGCGGGCGGTCAGGCCGATCGGGTCGGCGCCGAGGGTGCCGACGGCCTCGCTGGCCGGGATGTCCCGCTCGGCGAAGACCTCGAACAGTGCCTCGGCGGCGGCTTCGTACTCGGCACCGGCGTCCAGGACGACGGGCGCGAGGTCGACGTAGACCTCGTTGAGCGCGTCCGCGATGGCCGGGACGGGCAGGCCGGTGCCGCCCGCGCTCAGCCAGATCGAGCCGACGCCGCCTTCGAGGTCGGCGAGGATCGCGGTGTTGACGGCCTTGGCCTCGGGGCCGCCGAAGCGGGCCCGGACGTCCCAGCCCGTGGTGACCACCCCTTCGGGGCGGGCGCCGCGCACGAATGGGGGAAGGCCGGGGTAACCGGCGTCGGCCACGGTGTCCTCGGCGGTGTACAGCGGCTGGATCTCGATACCGTCATACGTCCGGGTGACGAGCTTGCTCTCGGGAGCGCCCTCGAAGTCCTCGCCGATGACGCCGCTCTTGCGCAGCACACCGGCGACGAGCTCCTGCCACTGCGCCCGGTTCGGCTGGTCGAACTCGGCCGCCAGCGTGAGCTCCTCGGGCTCGGAGATCGACTTTGACTCCGCCACGTTCGTCATAACCAGTGATGTTAGAGCCCCTCAACCGGCATTACCTGTGAGACTGATAACCCCCGGCTCATCGTGCACCCACTCTGGGTATGGCGCTCGGGGCGGCGTACGACACAATTGCGGGGTGTCCAACTCCAGCGAAGAGACGCGCGTGGTCGCCGGGCGGTACCGGCTGCGTTCGGTGCTCGGCTCCGGGTCCATGGGCACCGTCTGGTCGGCCTACGACGAGTTCCTGCACCGGCCGGTCGCGGTCAAGGAGATGCGGATGCCCCCGGGCGTGCCCGCGGCCCAGGCCGACGAACTGCGCGAGCGCACGCTGCGTGAGGCGCGGGCCATCGCGGTGCTGTCTCACCCGAACGTGATCATCCTGCACGACGTCGCCCGCGAGAACGACGAGCCGTTCGTGGTGATGGAGCTGCTGCCCTCGCGCAGCCTGGCGCACATCCTGCGCGACCACGGCCCGCTCACCGTCGAGCAGGCGGCGGCGGTCGGCAGCGCGGTGGCCGGAGCACTGGAAGCCGCGCACGCCGCGGGGATCACGCACCGTGATGTCAAACCGGGCAATGTGCTGGTCGCGGGGGACGGCCGGATCAAGCTCACCGACTTCGGCATCGCGCGCAACGTCTCGGAAGCGACGATGACCCGCACCGGCATGATGCTCGGCTCGCCCGCCTACATCGCGCCCGAAGTCGCTTCCGGCGGCGCCGTGACCTCGGCCGCCGACCTGTGGGGGCTCGGCGCGACGCTGTTCGCCGCGGTCGAGGGCCACCCGCCGTACGACGCCGACGGCGACCCGCTGGAGACCGTCGGCAAGGTCGTCAACGGCAAGGTGCCCAAGCCGAAGCCCGGCCCGCTGGCCGAAGTCATCGGCGCGCTGATGAAAAAGGAGCCCGGCAAGCGGCTCACCCTGCGGGCCGTCCGGCACAAGCTGTACCCGCTGCAGGCCGAGACCCCGCACGACCTCTTCGGTCCCGAGCTGTTCCACACGCCGGACGGCAAGAAGACGTCGGCGCACCTCGACGCGACCGACACCCAGGTGATCGAGATCGTCGCCCCGGCGATGAAGGCCGAGGCCAGCAGCTCCGAGCTGGCCGTCGACCCGGGTCCGCTGCCGTTTCTGAGCGCGTCCACCCGGTCATCGCAGGTCGCGCCGGTTCCGGTGGACGCGCTCCCGATGCCGACCGTGCGCCCACTGGCCGCCGGCCGGCAGGGCCGCGGTTTCGCGGCGACGGCGGTGCTCGTGGTGGCGTCGATCCTGGTCTTCCTGATCGCGGCGGGCGGCGGGTTCTACCTGGCCAGGACGGTCGGCGGCCAGTCGCTGGCGCCCCCGGAGGCCCAGCCGGACGGGATCTCCGCGAGCCCGCCACCGCCGCCCCTGCTGGTGCAGGCTCGGGGCGACGCGAGCAACGTCAACGGCATCAAGGGCGGTCAGTTCACCCTGGACGTGCCGTTCGGCTGGCAAAAGTTCGTCGCCCCGCACCAGACCAGGCTGGGGTCGAGCACGGTCGTGCAGTACGTCTCGACGGACGGGCAGCAGGTCATCCGGGTGGAGCGGTTCGCGAACTACTTCACCGGGCCGCGGCGCCTGAACGACTACCTCAGCTGGGTGCAGTCGGCGTCCACGGCCAGCACGTACATCCCGTTCGGCAACGAGGAGAAGCTGACCGGGCGCTCCGGGATCCGGGTGTCCTACCGGACCATCGAGCGGGCGTCGGACGGCACCCAGCCGCAGGGCTCGAGCGACTCGTCACCCGACAGTGTCCGCCGGACGACGTATGCCGATCTGTTCCAGGAGGGCTCGAGTCTCTGGGTGTTGTCGGTGACGGCGCCGACGGAGCAGGAGACGACGGCGAGGACGTACGTCTTCGAGCGGATCGAGCCGAAGCTGACCGTGCTGGACTAGCCGGGTGCGGGATCCGGATACCCTCGGCGCATGAGTGAAATCGAGGTCGCGGCCGCGGCCGTAATCGCCGACCGCACCGGCGTCGAGAAGCACGACATCGCCGTGGTCCTGGGCTCGGGGTGGCGCCCGGCGGCCGACGTGATCGGCACACCCGAAGCCGAAATCCCGCTGGGCGAAATCCCAGGCTTCGCGGCCCCGAGCGCGGTAGGCCACGGCGGAACAGCCCGCTCGGTGCAGGTAGGAGACAAGCGCGCCCTGATTCTCCTGGGCCGCACCCACTTCTACGAGGGCAAGGGCATCGACCCGGTAGTACACAACGTCCGCACGGCAGCAGCGGCAGGAGCCCGCACGGTCCTGTTGACGAACGCCGCGGGCGGCCTGCGGGAAGGCTTCCAGGTGGGCCAGCCGGTCCTCATCTCGGACCACCTGAACCTCACGGCCCGCTCCCCCATAGTCGGAGCCCATTTCGTGGACCTGACAGACCTCTACTCATCCCGCCTACGCGCAATAGCCCAGGAAATAGACCCCTCCCTCACCGAAGGTGTCTACGCGGGCCTAACCGGCCCCCATTTCGAAACCCCAGCGGAAATCCACATGCTCCGAACCCTGGGCGCAGACCTGGTGGGAATGTCAACGGTCCTCGAAGCAATAGCGGCCCGAGCAGCAGGAGTAGAGGTATTCGGCCTCTCCCTGGTAACAAACCTGGCAGCAGGAATGACCGGCGAACCCCTAAACCACCAAGAAGTCCTGGCAGCAGGCCAAGCAGCAGCCAAGCGAATGGGAACCCTCCTGAAAGCCCTCATAACCCAAGCCTAAAACCCAAAAGCCCCTGAAGGCCACCTTCACGGCGTAAAACGCCGTGAAGGTGGCCTTCAGGGCACGGCAAAGGCAAGATCATCTAGCGTGACGTCGATGTAGCAGCGCGTGATCGTCTGCGGCTGGGTGCGACGGGCACAGGGCGCAATATGGGGATGACCTCCTGTCTGGAAATATGAGGTTTGCGA
>NZ_JAYMZS010000136.1:0-21745 GCF_035828755.1 Amycolatopsis sp. H20-H5
GTGATCGACATTCCCGAACGGCTGTTCTCCGCCGCGCACACCCCGGCCCAGCCCACCGGCGGCCTGGCGGTGCTGCCCCGGGCCGGTCGTGACCTGCCTTCGGCAGACACGGAGGACGAGCGGCCGATCCGCGACCCCCACGGCATCTTCACCTGGTTCTCCGGCGAGCCGGGCACCAGGGAGGACGTCACGGAGCCGATCCTCGAAGCCCCGGTCGTCGAAGAACTGGCCGTCGAAGTGCTGGCCGTCGAAGTGCTGGCCGTCGAAGTGCTGGCGGAACCTGAGGCCGCCACCGAGCCGGAGCCGGTGACCGAATCCGACCGGCGGGGTGGGCTGGCTCGCCGGGTGCCCCAGCCGTTGTCCGCGGACCTGCTCCCCACGCCAGGCCCGGCCGAACCGCGGTGGCCAGCCGATCCGCCCGCCGAACGTGCCCTGGCCAACGGGTTCGCCGCCGCCGCTGGCGGGAACGGCGTCCGTACCGTCTCCGTGACGTCGGTGCTGGAAGGCACCGAGGAAGAAACGCCCGCCGCCGAGCGCAAACCGACGCTGGTCCGCCGGGTTCCCGGTGCCAGCCTCGACCAGGCGCTCGCCGCCGCGGTGCCGTCCGGGGAAGCCGCGACGCCGATCGCTTGCCGGCAGCTGGATCCCGGCGCCGAACGTGACTCCCTCAACGCGCTGTTCGGCGGGTTCGACCAGGGGCTCAGCCAACCGCTGGGCGCGTCGCGGCACGACCAAGCCGCGCCGGACGAGGAATCCGGCCACCCAGAAGGGAACGTGCCATGACCGCTACCGCCGGCCGCCGCAGCCACGCGGCGGAAAGCTTCAACTGGTTGCTCAACCGGTTCGTCTCGGAGACCCCGGGGGTCGACCAGGCGATCGCGGTGTCCGCGGACGGGCTCCTGATCGCGATGTCGGCGAAGCTGGATTCGGCCAACGCCGATCGCCTGGCCGCGATCACCTCGGCCATCATGAGTCTCGCGAACGGCGCCACGAGGTGCTACGACCTCGGCGGGCCCAGCAAGGTGATCATCGATCTGGAACGCGGTTTCATGCTGTTCAGCGTGATCAGCTCGGGATCCGCGCTCGGTGTGCTGGCGCGCAAGTCGGCGGATCTGGGAAATGTCGCGTTCGAGATGGCGCAGTTCACCAACCGGGCGGGCACCGCGCTGACCCCCGGCCTCATCGAGGAATTGAAGAACACGGTGGGGACCTGAGGAAATGTCTTTCGAACCCGCTGGCGGGCAGGATGCCCATCCGCCGCGACACGCTCTGCGTGATCGGCTGGAGCCACCGCCGAGAGCGGTGGAT
Organism: Amycolatopsis sp. H20-H5; assembly: GCF_035828755.1. Taxonomy (NCBI): domain Bacteria; kingdom Bacillati; phylum Actinomycetota; class Actinomycetes; order Pseudonocardiales; family Pseudonocardiaceae; genus Amycolatopsis; species Amycolatopsis sp. H20-H5. The sequence goes on from NZ_JAYMZS010000136.1 coordinate 1,309, forward strand.
CCGCATTCGCCGCGGCCGTATTTGCTCACCGCCGGCCGGGTCCGGCCCGAGGACGACACCGTCGAGATCGAGGCACAGGTCGTCACTTCCAGCCGCGGTCGCGCCGCCTGCGCCGAACTCACCTTCGAACGGCGGGACATCGTGGAACTGTGTGCCGCCGCCATGTCGGTGGCGGAGGTGGCGGGCAGCCTCGGGTTGCACCTCGGCGTCGCCAGGGTGCTGATCGGTGACGTGGTGGATCAGGGGTATCTCGTCGTGTTGCGTCCCCACGAGGAGATCGCCCGTGATCCGGAGATATTGAGAAGGGTGCTCCGTGGACTCAGAGCCATCTCCTGAGCTTGAGCCGGGCGCGTCGCTCCCGACCGCCGTCAAGATCGTCATCGCCGGGGGGTTCGGTGTCGGCAAGACCACCGCGGTCGGCGCGATCTCCGAGATACCGCCGCTGACCACCGAGGCGATGATGACCTCAGTGGCCGCCGCCGTCGACAGGGCGGCGGAGGTGCCGGACAAGACCACCACCACGGTCGCGCTCGACATGGGCCGGATCACCATCGACGACGGCCTCAGGCTGTACCTGTTCGGGACGCCGGGGCAGGACCGGTTCGGCTTCATGTGGCCGGACCTGAGCCGCGGCGCCATCGGGGCGCTGGTCATCGTCGACACCCGTCGCCTCTCCGAAGCCTTCCCGGCGATCGACTACTTCGAGGCGATCGGGCTGCCGTTCGTCGTCGCGGTGAACCTCTTCGACGACGTGCTCGTGCACGATCTCGCCGATGTCCGGTGGGCGCTGGCCGTCCCGGAGTACATCCCGCTGATCAAACTGGACGCCCGCAGCCGGGCGTCCGTGCGGGACGCGCTACTGGCCGTACTCGGTTGTTCGATCTACCTGTCGGACCAGGCGACCGCGGTGGAGTCCTGATTTCCCTTGCCCCATGGGAACAAATTGCGGTTGATGAGCCGTTAGTCGTGGTGCTCCTCAGAGCCGGGTGGGTGCGGTTCCACGGGGAGCGTCGAGCCCGACGCCAGTAGGTGCTCCCGGATGCTGCGGCGAGCGCGGTGCAGTCGCGATTTCATCGCCGCCCGTGAGAGACCGAGAGCTTCGGCGGTCGCGGCGCCCGAGTAGCCCTGAACGTCGCGCAATACCAGTACCGCACGCTGTTCGAGCGGTAGCGCGGCGATCGCGTCGACGACCCGCTCGGTTTCCAGACGCTCAAGCAGCACCGACTCGGCCGACGGTTCGGCACCCTCGGCCGCGGGCGCGGGACGCAGTGCCAACCGCGCCCGGCGCAGACACTCGTGGCGCACGATGCGGAACAGCCACGAACTCAACGCGGCGGTCGCGCGCAGCGTCCCGATCTGCCGGAACAGGACGATGACCGCCTCCTGGGCAGCGTCCTCGGCGTCCTGCGGCGTCGAGCACAGGCTCCGCGCGAAGCGCTGCACGTGCGGGTATGAGCCCACGACGAGCGCCGCGATCGCCCTCGCATCGCCCTCCCGGGCGGCGCTGATGACGCGGTCGGCGGGCCACGCCCGGCCACGACTGGCGGTCCCACCCGTTGCCGCTGCCGTGCCTTCTGTCTGCTTCACGTTGTGTGTCCGGTATCGAGGGAGCGGATCGCCTCCGCGATCCCTTTCTTGTCGTAGCTGGCCACGGGCATCGTTGCGGAGTGCGCGTGTCGTACCGTGCCGTGACTGTCGATCAGCACGCTGCCTGACTGCTGCATCGCGCCGAACACTTTCCTGGTCAAACCAACCACTTCGTGCGGCGTACCGCTACGCCCGGTGACCACCAGGTATGGCAGCTCACGCTTGGCTTTCCACGCTGCCGCAGCAGCACGGTCCCCGGGCACCGCGACCAGCACACGGACCTTGCGCGCGGCCAGTTCGTCCTTGCGGCTGACGAGATCCTTGACATGGCCGTTACAGACCGGGCAGGTCGTCGACCGCATGAAGTAGAGCAACACGTGCTCGCTTCCGTGAAAGTCGGCGAGCTTCACCGCCCGGCCGTCAGTGTCCTGTAGCTCGAGGTCAGGGACGGTGGAACCGATCTTCAGCACAGCGGTCTCCCTAGCGTGTCAGGCATCTCGACCCCGCGAGCCCCGGCAAGTGTCGCTTCGCTCCCGGCCAACGGTATCGACGTGCACATAAGAGCCCGGATCGGCGAAAAGGATTCCACCCACTCGAACGACGCCTCGACAACAGCGGCCTTTATTGTCGTTTCCAGGCTGGAATCAGCGGTTGAAGGAGTAGACGAGGAGGTGTATGCCGGGCTCAGGTTGCCAGTCGCGGTCGGGGAGCCGGGTGAAGCCGAGACGTTCGTATAGCCGGTGCGCCGTCTTCATGCGGTCGTGGCTTGACATCACCACGCGCTGGGCACCGAGTTCGGCGGCGCGTTCCAGTACGGCCGACGTCAACGCGGCGCCGACCCCGCGCCCCCGGGCTGCCGGTGCGACTGACAACATGCGGAATTCGAGCTCGCCGTCGCGGGCGATCTCCGCGAACTCAGTGCCCGGCCGGGCGACGGTGACCGAACCCAGCACCGCGCCGGACGTATCCACGGCAACGATCAGTTCGGCGCGCTCCCACCTGCGGGCGGCATCGCTGAGCCGGTCGAAAAGGTCGTCCCCATAGGTGGGGCGCGTGTACCCGTCTGCCGCGTATGCCTCGAGTGTCACGGCGCCGATTGCCGTGAGCTCTTCCTTCCGAGCGGCCCTGACTTCGAAGTCACCCATCAGGCACCCGTCCTTTCCGTAGCCCCTCTTGGCCTCGTCTCGGCGGCTTCACCTCAGTTAAGCATCAAACTGTCATCGGCGCCGACGACCGCTGCTGTACCAGGTGGTTTCGATAGGCCTATGTTTTCCGGCCATTGTCGCCTTGGGTCCAATCCTGTTTGCTGAACGCAGCCGTCCCCGTGCGGACAGGCGTTTATTGGTAGAGGTGGGTGCGAGAGCGTTGACCCTCGCACCCACCTCGTTTTAGTGGATTATCGGCCGCGGACCGGACCTGTCATATTTCGGATACACAGGGAGAAGAAGGCGGCTACGTCGATACGCTGCACGATTCGCGCTGGGCTGGTTCCCACCGGGGCGCGGCTCGGGAGGTAACCGAGAGTGTGCCCGTAGTCGAACCTGTAAGTGGTGTCCACCTGGACCTTGCGTGTGCTGGAAGCCTGGATCAGGGCGGGTTCGAGGAATACCCCAGCGGCGAGGGCATCGTAGACGTCCAAGGGAACGATGATCTGTTCAGCAAACGGGGAGTTCACCGCGATCCGGCCTGCCTCGGGATCAAACCAGACATTGAACTCGGCCGCCGGTCCCTGGTTGCCCGGCACGTCGTACGCGCCTCCCATGTAGATCACCTGCTTGACCAGCGCCACGATCTCCGGGTGCTCCGTGACCGCGAGCGCGACGTTGGTGGCGGGGCCGAGTACGAACAGCGTGATTTGATGAGGGTTCCGCTTGACCTGGTCGGCGATGAATCCCGCCGCTGAGCCGGCCACCTTCGTCGTCCTGGCATATCCCAGATAAGGTGTGGTGGCGAGATGACGATAATCGGCAGGCCGGTCGCGTTTCCACGCGCCGGTATAAGAGACTTTCCCGAACTGAGCGCCTTCGGCGGCGAGCCTGCTCTGCCTGCTGCCCAGCAGCGGGTTGGAGGCGCCTTCATAGACCGGTACCTCGTTCCGGTGCACGAGTTCGAGTTGTTTCAGCGCGTATGCCGCGCCCTCCGCGGCCCAGGTGTTGCCGGTGACGGTGGTGACGCCCACGACATCCGCCCCGCTCTGCAAGAGCAGGTAGAGCGCCTGCGAATCATCATTGAGCTGGCCGAAATCGGTATCGAATATCACCTTCTCGCCAACGGCGTGAGGCAAGGGCCGCGTGGTGGCGGGCGCGGCTGAATTCGGCTTGACGGCAGCGACACCGACCACGACGCCGAGCGCGACGACAATCCCGCTCAGTGTCGCCGAAATGCTCAGCAACGAACGCCGGTGCCTCGTGGAGCTACTCCGCTGCGATGACGGTGAACGCGTCATCGCAGCGGCATCACTCTCGTCAGAGTTCCCGCGCCAGTAGATGATCGTGATCGACCTGGACATCTCGCAGCATTACAGCTCGCATGGGGAACTGTTGGCAACAAATATTTCGTATCCCATTGTCAACAGCACTATGCTCCTTATCCGACAGAATCCGGTCGAGTGTGCTTGCCGAGCAGTACGGCATCAGCAGCACATCTGTGAAGCCGCAAACAGCTACGGCACCGATGATCCCGTCGTCCAAGCTCGTATCGAGCAGGCCCGAACGGAAGCCGTTGTAGACGGACATTCTTGACTCGCGGGTCAAGAACTGGGTATGGTCGTCGGATGGGAAGGCCGAGAAGCTTCGACGACAACGTCGTGTTGTCCCGGGCGATGGAGGCGTTTTGGACGAACGGCTACGCCGACACGTCGCCAGCTCAGCTGGCCGAGGCGACGGGGGTGGCGAAGGGCAGTCTGTACAACGCGTTCCGCAGCAAGCGTGCGTTGTTCGAGCGGTGCCTCGATCTGTACCACCAGCAGATCAACAAGTTGGCCGAGGGGCTGCTTGAGCACCCTGGGTCAACCCGCGAATGCCTCGGTTACGCGTTGCGTTCGGTGGTCGACTCTGATCTTGCCCAGCCGCGGCGACGGGGTTGCCTGATCGGCAATACGGCGGTCGAGTTGGCTGGCCAGGATCCCGGCGTCGCGAAGAAGCTCCGTCGGATGCAAGACGAGTCCACGGGCTGGTTCGCGGCTCGGGTCGAGCGCGGACAGCGGGAGGGTGACGTGCCGCGCGATCTCGACTCACGTGCTTTCGCGGAGCATCTGGCGAACACGCTGGCGGGGCTGCGCGTGATGGCCATGACCCACGAGGCGCCAGCGCTCTACCGGATCATCGACACAGCCCTCGCTGCCCTCTAGCTCTTAATCCGCCCGACAGCGCTGTCCCTTTCTATGCCCGAGTTTTAGACCTACAGTTCAAGAAAGGTTGATCGGGATGGACCTCCAACTCACCGGGAAGACCGCGGTTGTGACCGGCGCGAGTCGCGGAATCGGCTTAGCCGTCGCTGAGGCTCTGGCACGAGAAGGCGTGCGAGTCGTCGGCGCGGCCCGCACGATCACACCTGGGTTGCTGGCCGCGAGCGTGGCCGCGGTGTCGGCAGACCTGGCCACCCCTGAGGGAGCACGCAGCGTCATCGACACCGCGGTCGCAGAGACCGGCGGCGTGGACATTCTGGTCAACAACGTCGGTGCGGGCGACGTCGACCGGCTGAAGCTGGGTGGGTTCCTCGACGCCGAGGACACCCAGTGGCGAGACCTGTTCGAGCTGAATCTCTTCAGCGCTGTGTGGGCATCGCGTGCGGCCTTGCCGAGCCTCATCGACCGACGCGGAGCGATCGTCAATGTCGCGTCGATCAATGCCCGCGTGCCGGCAACCGGCCCCGTTGGCTACAGCGAAGCCAAGGCTGCGCTGGTGGCGTTCGGCAAGCGGCTGAGCGAAGAGTTCGGACCGCAAGGAGTGCGGGTCAACACCGTCTCACCTGGTCCTGTCGGCACAGGGCTGTGGCGTGACCCCGACGGGTTTGGTGCCAAAGTCGCCGCAAGCTTCGGCGCGACCCACACCGACTTCCTCTCGGGGATGCCCGAAACGTTCGGCATCGATTCGGGCCGCATCGCCGAACCAGCCGAAGTCGCCGCCCTGATCAAGTTCCTGGCTTCCCCGGCAGCACTCAGCGTCGTGGGAGCCGACGTCGTCATCGACGGCGGAACCATCAAGACCATCTGAATCCAACACCAACCGGCCCTCCAGTCAGAAGGCGAGTCACCATGAGCACCGACCCCATCACCGACTTCCAGGACCGATACCTGCGGACCTGGACCGAGCCCGACCCCGAGCTGCGCCGCGCCAGCGTCAACCGAATCTGGGCAGCGGACGGCCGCCTGGTCGTCTCCTCGCTCGGCATCACCGTCCAAGGCACCAAGGACATCGCCGCGCACATCGCACGCGTGCACGACGACCTCATCGCTGACAAGGGACTGCGATTCACCTACGACCAGCAGGTCAAAGCCGACGACGCACTGCTGCTGCGCTGGTCAATGCTGGGCCCCTCTGGTGAGGCCGTCGGTCGCGGCGTGGACCTGGTCTTCCGAGGCTCCGACGGGCGCGTGGAGACTGTCTACATGTTCATGGGCGTCAACTGAGTTCGCCGTGGTGCACCATCAACGCGCCGCTGTCTGTCGAAGGTCGGCTCCGGTTGATCCAACGCTGCCACACCCGCTCCATCGCCCAAGTCGCCGCCAAGATGGGGATCTCTCGATCGTGCGCAGCAAGTGGGTCAACCGCTACTGCCCGCACGGCGAAATCGGGCTCCTGGAGCGATCCTCGGCACCGGCAAGTCGACCCAGTGCCACCAGCGGTGCGGTGGTAGCGCGGATCGCGCACGAGTTCCAAGAGCACGGGACGTCCATCAGCCGCCGGACTGTGGCCTGACACCTTGCCGCCCTCAATCTGAATCGTCGCCGGTTCATCGACCCCAACGGGGACACCAACCGCGAGCCACGCAGAATCACCGCCCGCAGGCCTGGGCACATGGTGCACATCGACGTGAAGAAGGTCGGTCGCATCCCCGATGGCGGGCGGCTGGCGCGTCCACGGTCGCGGGCAGCTCTCGACCTGCTTGCCGATCCTCAGGGATGGCGTTCATACCAGCACGATCAAGAAGAAGCTACGGAAGCACGGCGTGAGACGGACGTAGGCGTCACGTAACCTCGCATCCATAACAATTAGCTACGGTTCCTGATATATTCCCGGAATATGCGACAAGTTGAGGCGTCGCACGCTGGGATTACCGTCGCCTTGCGAACCATGGAGAACGATATGCAACTGGATCAGAGCTTGCGTTTGCTGTAGCGTTCCAAACTCATCTTCAGGACCAATGAGTCATTGGTCAACTTCGTTCTCCGTAGTCCCAAGTTTGTAGGCAAGAATCGGTTTACCGAGCGCCTCAAGCAAGAGAGGTTTAATCACAGGAGGCGGTGATGGCAGCTCGGTATTCACAAAATAATTGTACTCTATTCTGCAATCTTCCACGTTCGATACGCGGCAGCAGCAGATGGCTCCTCGGGTTGCGAGGTCATGGGTGCGACCGCGCGTGTCAGTGCGCCACCATCCCGCAGCGCGGATCTGCCGTTGACGACCACGCCACTCGTGCGCGACGATGGTCGGGCGGTTTTCTCAAACTTCGAGCAAGGAGCTACCGTGCGCGCAAGTTTTCTTGGCAAAGACCCCGAGTCCACCGAGGGTGCATCGCCTACGCTGTTCGCCACGGACCGGACTGACCGGGTCACCTACATCGCCCAGGGCTGGAAGGTGACTGACCCCCAGGTGCTGGCCGACGTCGGCCCGGTGCCCGACCATGAGACTCTGATCGAGATACCCGAAGAAGTCCTCAAGTTCTACGCTCGCCGCTACGCGCAGGAGAAGGGAACGGACAACTGACTCTCATCGAGCCAGGCCCGGAGTTCGCCAAGCTCTTCGAGACCTTCGAGCACACGGCCTACCGGCTGGAGATGCGCGACCAGTACAACATCCCCCGTGAGGCCGAGCCGCTCGGCAAGTTCCTCGCGGGAGAGCCAGACATCTCGTATCACGAGGGCTGGTCGAACATGGTTCGCCAGGCCACGGCCGAGGGGCGCCGGTTCTCGCGCGTGAGGGTGGTGAGCTTTCCGCTCAACGACTACACCCGATTCGCCATGTGGGTCGCGGCGTACACGCGCGAAGCGGGCGACGACATCCGCTACATCACCCGCGAGCAGGCGGCCGATCTGCCGAAGTACGACTACTGGCTGTTCGACTCACGCAAGCTGCTCAAGATGCGCTTCGCCGACGACGACCAGTTCATCGGCGGGGAGGTCATCGAGGACCCTGCCGACATCGTTCAGCACACCTACTGGCGCGATGCCGCTCTGCACCACGCCATCGACCGGGATGAGTTTGTCGCCAAGTATGAGCAGCGTGACGACAGGCGTTGACGAAGCGCGCAATGCGCTGGGCAAACGACTTCGCGAGCTTCGGGTAGCCGCCAAGCTATCCGGTAAAGAGCTCGCGGAGTCTTTGTCATGGGTAGGCTCCAAAATCTCGAAGATCGAGAACGGCAAGCAGTCGCCGACTGACGACGACATCAAAGACTGGACGAGAGCCACCAGCTCAGAGGATCAGACGGCAAGTCTTCTCGCCGCACTTCATAACCTTGAGCTTCAGCACGCCGAGTGGCAGCGAGTGCTCAAGGCAGGCATGAAGTCCCATCAGCTCACGCTGTCGCAGCTTGACGAGCGGACCAAGTTCTACCGCGGATTCGAGAACACGGTCATCCCTGGGCTCACGCAGACTCCCGAGTATGCCCGCGCCCGCTTCGCGCAGGTCGTCATGGTCCACAGGGTGCCCAACGACATCAACGAGGCCGTGAAGGTGCGGATGCAGCGTCAGGAGATGCTGTACCGCCCGGACAAGCGCTTTCACTTCGTCATCACTGAGGCCGCGCTCCGCTACCGCCTGGTCTCGCCGGACATCATGATCGGCCAGCTTGATCGGCTCATGGCGATGACCTCCATGCGCAACGTGAAGCTCGGGATCATCGACTTCAAGACCCAGTACGTCACCGATCCCCGGCATGGCTTCTGGGTCTACGACGACCACCGTGTTCAGTTCGAGTCGTACTCGGCTGAGATCAACCTTCGCCAGCCGCAAGAGATCGAGCTGTACACGGGCATCTTCGAGCACTTGGCTGCCGTCGCCAGCTACGGCAGCGAGGCGCGGGCGATTATCAGCCGCATCATGCACGAACTGGCTGGCGAGACCGAGGATTCTGGCTCCTAATTTCCCCAGGTTGCATCAGATAAATCCTTTCGAGAAAAACCGAGCAAATTTATGGCGATACCGTAGCCACGTGCTTACCCTCCATAAGCGTCAAGCCCTCTGACCTTGGAGAACGGCACGTGATTACCCCTGTACCCCTGCTCAGTAAGGACCGGATCGCCCAGTTGCCCGAGCGCGCCCGCGAGGTGGTGGAGTACCGCAAGAGCGGCCTGAGTCTGAACCATATTCAGGGGTGTTCACTGGGGTGTGCCTACTGCATCCGGCACACCTACGGCCTCTGGGACGAAAACCAGCCGGTTGCTCTCATGTCCGATGCCCAGGCCGTCGAAGAGCTGGTGAACCACCGCTACTTCCAGCCGGACGTCACGCCCGTACAGCTCTTCAACCGGGCGACCGAGCCGTTCTTGCCGAAAGTCCGGCCGCACACCTTCGCCGTGCTCGAAGACCTGGACGAGCGTGAGTTGACCAACCACGTGCTGGTCATCACTCGGCACCAGCTCAAGCCGTACGACATCGACCGGCTGAACCAGCTCCGGCACCTCAAGTTGACGCTGCTGTTCACGTACTCCGGCATCGACAACCAGAAGATCGAGCCGTACCCGTCGCACGTGGCCGCCGATTCGCTGAAGCTCATGAGTGCGCCGTTCCGCAGGAAGTACCGGACAGTCCTCTACTGGCGCCCGCTCGTCCCCGGTCTGAACGACACCGACGAGCATTTGGCCGCCGCGTTCGAGTTGAGCAAGCACGCCGACGCGACGGTCTTTACCGGCTTGTTCTATCGGGGCGAAATTGCCGACTACTACAAGGCCAACGGCATCCCCGAGCCTTATGAGGACACCGCGCGTCGGAAGATCGTGCCCGAGACGCTTGAAGCCCGTGTCCTTGATACCTTCTCGAACTCAACAGCCTTGTTCCGCAAGACTTCGTGCGCTGTCTCCTACGCGCACAACCTGCCCGACTACAACGGCCACTACGGCATCCGGGAACTCTGCGACATCTGCCGGCTCAGTCAGCTCGAAATCTGCGCTAACGCGCACCGCGTGCCAACTGCCGAAGACGTACACCAGGTTGCCCGCGTGTTGCCCGAGGCCGACAGGCTTCAGGTCGTAGACATCAGTGAGCGGGCCGCCATCGTGAGCGGCCTGCAGGTGGAACAGCCCCGGTACTTCCTTCAGCACGCGCTCGGCTTCCAGGTGCACGACCAGCGCCACCCGCACCACGCGAACCGGCATGGACGCGCGGACATCGGTTGGAAGGGAACACCATCATGACCCATTGGACCTCGTTGAACTACGTCGTCGTGGACGTCGAGGGCAACGGCCAGCAGCCGCCCGACCTGGTGGAGCTGGCCGCAGTGCCGATTGTCGGCGGGACTATGGGGGAGCCGAAGGGCTGGCTGGTCAAGCCGGACCTGCCGATCACGCACTTCGCTCGTAGGATTCACGGGATAACCAACCAGCAGGTGGCTGATGCTCCGGTGTTCGCCTACCTCGAAGCGGACTTGCTGAAGGCCCTGGACGCCCCGGCGCTCATCGCTCACAACGCGCACGTCGATGTCGGCGTGCTTCAGCGCAAGCTCGGGGACTGGGAGTGTCCCGAGGTCTTCGACACGCTCAAGCTCGCCCGGCGCCTGCTGCCTGGTCGGAAGTCTTTCAAGCTCGGTTCGCTCGTCGAAGAGTTCGAGCTGGCTCACGGCCTCGAAGGCGAGGACCAACCCCACCGCGCTAAGTACGACGCCATCGTGACAGCGCGGCTGTTCGTTCATCTCGCAGGCGGGCGGAGCCTCGAAGAACTCAGGGATCAGCAGACAGGGGGTGGTCGCGATGACGAACAAGCGCTCTTTTAGCACCGGACGGGGCTTGTTCGTCAGCGTTGACGGACCAGGCGGTGCGGGGAAGACCACGATCGTTCGACACCTCGCTCAGATGCTTCTTGCCGAAGGCCAGCACGTACACGTCACCGCAGAGCCGTCAGGCGGCCCCATCGGGAAGGTGGCGTCCGAGCTGACCCCGACAGTCACCGGGCACGCGCTGGCTTGTCTGTACACGGCCGACCGATACCACCACGTTGAAACGGAGATCAAGCCGCTTCTGAGGACGGGGCACGTCGTGATCTCTGACCGGTACGTGGCGTCAGGCCTAGTCGTCCAGCGCTTCGATGATGTCGATCCCGTGTTCCTGTGGCAGCTCAACGAGGAAGCTGAACGGCCCGACCTCGCCGTCATTCTCGAAGCCGACCCAGACGTGATCGCCACGCGCTTGGAAGCGCGCGGGCCGCACAACCGCTTCCAACGTACGCCCGGAAGTAGTCACACCGAGGCCACCTTTTACCAGCAGGCAAGCGAAACGCTGGAAGAAGCTGGCTTCACCGTGCTCACGGTGGATTGCTCAAGCCGTCCGCCCGAGCAGTCCGCGGCGGTCATCCGTAGCGAACTGGCGGCCTTGCTCGCCTTGAGCGGAGCGGCGAGCTGATGAACCAGCCGATCAACAACGCGGATGCCCTTCGCCGCTACCCGGAGCTTCGGCAGCTCGTCACTGTTCGAGAGGCAGGATGGGTCTTCCGCCCGATCCAAGACGACGATGGCGAGCTGGAAGGCATCGCCGGAAGCTACAGCCGCGATCAGTACACGGATGCGCTGTTCATCTTCGACCGCACCAACGTGAGCGCAGCCCGCGTGCTCGATGACGCTTACGGCGGCGGCTGCGTGTGGTCTAAGGAAGGTTCCGACCTTCAAGAGGTCGTCTACGAGTTGCTTGGCTTGCCGGAACCGGGTCAGCCAGCAGCGCCACATCTCGTCAAGCGCTCAAGCCTGCTCTGGACACCGTGATGAGTCCGATAGCGCAACTCTTCCTCTTCATGATTCTCCCCCTAGTCCTGCTGTATGCGGGCCTGATCGTGTGGAGTTGTAAGGCCTGCGATGGTGGAGGTGCCGGGAATCGAACCCGGGTCCTTCGCTGTTTCGACGGGACTTCTCCGTGCGCAGTCAGCGTGGTCTCTGCTCGGCCCCGGCGATCATGCTGACAAGTTCGCCGTGACGGGCCCAGTCACTGTTTGCTTTCCCCGGGTTTCCCGTGACCGGAATCGCGAGGTGAGCCTCCTTGATGATGCCGAAGACCGGGCCGGAGGCACTCCCGGGACGACAGACTTCGAGTGGCCTAGGCTGCGGCCAGTTCGTAGTCGGTTGGGTTGAAATTGCCAACTGTGTTGTGCGATGACGCTTACGGTGGTCTCTCGCCTGCACCGGCACGCTTCTCCCGAATCCACTCGCGAAGTCGAAACCGTTCACCCCCGTTTGATTGGTGATCATCCCAGGATTCAGCGGTGTGCGGTCGCCGTCAACGGGTACCAAGTGTCCTGGTGTGGGGAATCCCCGGTCCCGCCGTCACTTGTGCGAGGGTCGGTTCGACCGCTGCGCAGTGCGTGCCGCGTGGCGGTGTCCGGCCGGTGATCAGGTAGTCGTCGGTGGCCTTGACTACGCAGTCGCTGTGCTTGAAGTAGGCCTCGTGGCCGGATCCGTCGTAGGTGAGCAGGACGGCGCCGCTCTGCGCGGCCGCGGCTTCCGACCACGCGTACGGGGTGGCCGGGTCGTATCGGCCACCCAGCATCAGCAGCGGCGGTCCATTGTGGATAGATAGTCGGTGTGGTGGGTCGCGGAGTTCGCCCGGCCATCCGGCGCAGCCGGTCACCGCGCTCCACGCCAGCTGCGAGAGTTTCATGTCCGGCGCGACGGACTGCTGTGCGCGCCGGTATCCGTCCAGCTCGGCGAAGCTGTGCACGGGTACGCGCCAGTCGGCGCAGAACACGCTGAGGAACGCGCTGGGCACGGTGTCTTCAGCCGGGGCGGACGCCGCGCGCGCCGCGGCCGGGTCTCGCAGCGAGGCGAGCCCGTTGGCGACGTTTGTCCAGGCGGGACCGTAGAAGTCCCGGGTGATCTTGTGCAGCAGCTCCAGCGGGGTGATGTTCCGGTGAGAGGAAGGGTCCGTCAGCTCGCCGCGGTCCGCGCGGGCGTACACCTCGGCGAGGACGGCCCGGACGTCCTGTCCGTGCAGGGCGCAGGACGGTGTCCGGTCGCACCAAGCCACGAACTGGTCGAAGGTCTCCTGCACGGCTTCGCTCTGGCTGCGGAGGAACTCCGCGGTGTTCGCCACCGAATGGTCCATGTTGCTGTCCAACGCCATGGCCCGCACGTGGCCGGGGAAGGTTTCCGCGTACTGCTGGCCCATCAGCGTCCCGTACGAGACGCCGTAGTAGGTCAGCCGCCGCTCGCCGAGCGCGGCCCGGATGGCGTCCATGTCACGCACGACGCTCTTGGTGTCGACGAACCCGGCCAGCGGGCCCGTGAGCCTGGCACAGCTTTCACCGAGAAGCCGGTTGTGCTCGGTGAGCCGACGGAAGTCCTCCGTGTTGCGGGGCAGCTCCGGGTACTGGGCGTCCGACTCGGCCTTGCCGCACTGGACGGGATTACTGTCGCCGACGCCGCGGGGGTCGAAACCGACGGTGTCGAACCTGCGGGTCACCTCGGGGGAGAGCGTCCAGCCCGCCTTGACCGCTTTCGTCCCGGAACCGCCGGGGCCGCCGGGATCCATCAGGATCGAGCCGATCCTGGCGGCGGGATCGGTGGCCTTGCGGCGGGCCAGTGCGACGTGGATCGTGCCCTGTCCGGGATTTGACCAGTCGATCGGCACGGTCACCGACCCGCAGTCCACTCCGGCGACTCCGGGGCAGGGCTGCCAGTCGACGCCGGGAGTCCCGGCGTAGGCGGCTGTGCCCGCGAGCGCGGCGACGAGGGTCGCGACGACGATTCCCGTGGTGAGTGGTTTTCTCATCGGCTGTCACCCTCGTTCGGCGGAAATGTGGGTCGCGCAGGGTGAGCAAAACATCCGTGGCCCGGAATCGCCAGTCGGCCGCGAGGACGTGCGGTGGTTCTGGATAAGGAGAGAAAAAATACCAGGCACAAGTGATCGCCGGGCGGTGCCGGATGATTCATCATGGTCTGATGAGCCGATCATGGCGGAGGGCTGTTTCGGGGCTGCTTGCCGCCGGGCTGCTCGCCCTCTCGCTCAGTGGCTGTCTTCGCTACCGGTTCGAAGCGGTTATCGGCGACTCCGGGGCGGTGTCCGGGAAACTGGTCTACGGCTGGGGGCCCGAGCTGGTCGGCTTCCTGGCGCACACCAGTCCCGGCCACGACCCCGTCGGTGACCTGATCGGCTACCTCACCGGCAACGCACGGTCTGTCAAACAGGGGCACGCCGAGGTGCGGCGATACTCTGCGGACCGCTTCGAAGGTGCCGAACTCGACTTTTCCGGCGTCGCCGCGACTGACTTCGGGCGGGTGCTCCAGGGTGACCGGGACCGCAACCTCCCGGAAGCGAGGTTCAGTCTCGAGCTGGCGGGGGACAAGTACGTGTTCTCGGCACGGGAAACGACGCCGGGGAACGGGCGGCCGCCCGCCGGGCCGGGAGTCTCCACGTCGGTCGAAATCGGGTTCGCGCTCACTTTCCCTGGCAAGGTGGTCGAGGCGGACGGGCGGGTCGACGGGAGGACGGTGACCTGGGAGCCGAAGCTCGGCACTCCGCTTTCGCTCCACGCCACCGGTATGGCGCGACCCGCGTCACCTGCTGGTGTCCACTCAGGACAGAGAACAGGCGGAGGAACCAGCACGGTCGTCGCACTCGTGCTGGGCGGCGCCGTTCTGCTGCTCGGGGCCCTCGGCCTGCTGCTGCTCGTGCTTCGTGCCCGTCACCCGCTCAAGGGTTCCGTGACACGTGGCCGGTGGCAGAAAAAAGGAAAGAGCACTGGGAGTTCCGCTGCCTCGGAGGCGTGATGGTCGGAGTGTCGGCACGACGATTGCTTTACGTGGAAGCGAAAAAGCCCGCTACGACTGTTCCGGAAGACCATCGAATCGCCGAGCAGGTCACCCGGCTGCTCGCCGAGAACCAGGTCCTGCGCGAACGGATCTGCCGGATCTGCCGCAGTCCCCTCCAGGCGGACGGCCTGTCCGAACGCATGATGCTCCTGGTGGAACTCGCGAACGAGGAAGCCGTGGACCTCGACGCGCGGGCGGCCGAGAAGGACAAGGCGGCCGAACAACGCCGGCACGCGCTTCAAGAGGACCTGGAGCGGCACCTGTCGGCGAGGAAGGCCGAGGTCGCCCAGCTGGTGGGCGAGTTGACGGACGCCGCCACGGCGGAGTCCGAGCGTCTCGTCCGGGAGGCGGCCGGGGAAGCCGCGCGAATACTCGGCCGGGCGCGCCGGGAGGCAACGGCCTTGGGTGAGCTTCGGGGTCGCGTCGCCGGTCTGCTGGCGACCGCGGACCGATTGCTCGCGCAGTGCGAGCAACCGGAGGCCACCCCCGAGGACGGCTGAACCCGAGAGCCCGGTCATGGGGTCGGGATGGTGCCGATCTGATCGGCCGGGGGTGCCTGGATGTCCACCGGCCCGCCCCAATCGCTGTAGTTTACCGTTGTGGTCTGCCTGCCCGCCGCCGCGGGCATGTCGATGACCTCCTTGACCGGCAGGTGGGCGCTGTTGACCCACATGTCGACCGGATAGTGGTCTATCCCTTGGGCTGCCGCGGCGAGTACGAGCTGCTTGGCCGTCGGGTCGGTCACCGAGTCGGCCATCTTCCGGACGTCCACGGTGATCGCGTAGTGGGTGGTCTGCTCGCCGTTGACCTGTTCCTCGGTGACGCCGGTCAGCGTGCCGGCCGACTTGAGCTGATCGAGCTGCTTGGTCGGGTCGGAGTACTGGTCGGACATGCTGATCATCGCGCCGAAAGTCTTGGACAGCGGATCGGTGCCGTTGGGGTCGATCTTGAACCATGGCTTGCTCGCGAACTGCCGCAACTGCGGGATCTTCAGGTAAACGATGTTGTCGACCAGTTCCATTTCCGTGTCCGCGCCGCCGCGCGGGTCGCTCATCGTCATCTGCATCGCGACCGGTTTGTCGAACTTCAGCTGCCCCTTGCCGGTCGTCGTGCCCACCGGGCCTGCCATCCGCAGCTCGACATGCGTGGTGTTGCGCTGCCCGACCTCGCCGCTGACCAGGCCGAACAGGTCGGACACCGTCCGTACCTCCGCCCCCGGCTGCCCGGCGCCGTCGGTCCGGCTGCTCCGCCCCGGGTCGTCGGCTGCTCCGCCGGGATCGCAGCCGGTCAGGGTGGCCAGCACGAGCATGCTCGCACACGTCGCCAACGTCGTTTTGCGCATTTGACGCACCTCTCGAGGGGATACCGCTGAAACGCACACAATCAACGGAGCGTAGGACGCGTATCTTCTGGGCCGGGTTCCGGCGTGCCAAGGTTATTTTTGATACCACTATGCGCGATATGAGAATTGTTGATATGCCGCAGGGGATACAACTAGTCATATCTTGCCGCACCCGGCGGAAACGGCGAGGATCGTTCGACCGTGTCCCCCGAAGAAACGCCGAGGTTGTCTTGCCGCACGCGATCGTGAACGAATCGTCGCGGGTGGCGGCGAGGCTCCTGGACACCATGACCGACGGTTCGTTCGGCGCCTGTTCCTACACGACGGCTCAGCTGGCGCGCCTTCGTCACCCCGACGGGCGGGAGGTGTTCCCGGCGGCCCGGCGCTGGCTGCTGGCCAACCAGAAGCCCGACGGTTCCTGGGGCGGCCGGATCTTCTTCCCCCACGACCGGATCGTTTCGACGCTGGCCGCGATGGTCGCGCTCGACGAGGCCGATATCAGGGATCGGGAGGGCCGGTGTGTGGCCGTGCTGCGAGCGGGCGAGTATCTGAACCGCAACGCTCGTCGCTGGCGACAGGCCATGGGGGAGACCGTCGCGTTCGGCCCTCTCATGCGGGAACTCATCGGCCAGGCCCAGCGACGGGAGCTTCCGCTGCCCTACCGGGAATGGGCGGGACTCGGGTTGCCGACTGCCGGGCGACGGTGTCCGACGCCAGGCGGGTCAGGCTCCTTGCCGCCAGCGGTTCTGCGGCCGGAACCGGAGATGGCCGCGCCGGGAAAGTTCACCGGCGTGGACGGTGCGGTTGGCCGCACCCCCGCGGACACGGCCGCGTACTGGACGTCGACGGCTGATCCGTCGGCCTTGCGTCACCTGCGCGGGATCGTCGCGTTACGCCCCGGCGGCGGGGTGCCCAGCGCCTATCCGACCGAGGTCTTCGAACTGGCTTTCGTGCTCGACTACCTGCGCCGAGCGGACCTGCCCTCCACCGGCGCCGGAATGCTGCCGGGCCGGTTGCGAGGCCTCTTGGACAATCATGGGTGCGCGGGCTTCAGCCGGACCTTCCCGGACGCCGGGGTCATGGCGACCGCTCTCACCGTTCTTTCCGCGGCCGGACACGAAATCGCCGACCTGCTGCCCTGGCTGCTCGCCTTCGAGACCCGGTCGCATTTCGCCGGCTATCCGGACGAGCGCCGCGCCGCGGTCGGAGTGAACGCTCGCGTCCTCGAGGCGTTCGGCCGTCATCCGGCCGGGTATCAGCCGCAGATCGCGAAAATCGCCCGCTACCTCATGGACGGCCGCCAAGACGGCGCTTGGTGGTCGGACCGGGGGCACGTCTCCCCGTACTACGCGACCGCCCAGGTGGCTTTCGCGCTGCCTCAGGCACTGGGCGACCGCCTCCAGTCGACGAGGATGTGGATGATCGACTCCCAGCGTCCCGACGGATCGTGGGGGTGGTTCGAGACGGGTACCGCCGAGGAGACCGGGTTCGCGGTGCTCGCGCTCGACGCGCTGGCGCGGCGGCGCTGGGCCGTGCCGCCCAAGGTCTGGCGGGCGGCCGCCGGTTATCTGCGCGCGCACCTCGCGGACGACGACCCTCCCGAGTTGTGGGTCGGCAAGACGCTCTTCGCGCCCGCACAGGTCGTGGGCGCGGTGGTGCTGGCCGGATACACCGTGGCCAGCCGGTGGGCTCGTGCGGAACCCGGCCGAGCCGGGCAGCGGCCGCTTCTCGCCAGGGAGAAAGGGATCGAACAGGTATGGAACGCCGGTTTCTGACCTTCCCGACCGACGATCTCGACGGTTCCCCGGCGACGGAATCGATCGGCTTTTCGCTGGACGGGCGGGAATACCGCGTCGACTTGTCCGAGCGCAACGCGCATCGGCTCCGTGAAACGCTCGCGCCCTATGTGGACAGGGGACGGCGCACCGGCGGCCGGAAAGAACCGCATCGGCTCGGCAAGGAAATCCGTGTGTTGGCACGAAGGAATGGCTATTCGGTCGTCCGGCAGGGCAGGCTTCCGATCGCGGTCGTCAGCGCTTACGACAATCGGCGCTGGGGTGCGGCTGAGGATTACCAAGACTAACTCTATCGCGGACATTCCGCCGGGGAGAGTATGGCCCGTTCAGCCGAAGATCGGCTCGGACCGGAGGAATGCCATGCGGGCAAGCGTGAGGATCGCCGTCAGGCTGGCTGCCGCCGGGTGTCTGCTCCTGGCCGTTTCGTCCCCCGCAGACGCCCGCTCTGCGGCCGAGCGCGACTACGTCGTGCAGGTCGCCCCTGGTCTGGATCCCGGGCTGGTGGCCAAAGCGTCCGGTCTGCTGCCGACCCACGTCTACCACGCCGTGCTCAACGGTTTCGCCGCGCGGCTGACCGACGCGAAGTTGCCGCGCCTGACCGACCGCGCCGAGATAATGTCGATCCAGCGGGACACCGGGGTGCGGATCAGCGCGGTCGGGTCCTGGGGCCTGGACCGGCTCGACCAGCCCACGCTGCCGCTGGACCGGCGTTACACCACGACCGCCAAGGGCGCCGGGGTGAACGTGTACGTCATCGACACCGGAATCGGGGCCGGTCATCCGGAGTTCGGCGGCCGCGCGAAAGTGGCCTACGACGCCACCGGCGGTGACGGTGTCGACTGCAACGGTCACGGCACGCACGTCGCGGGCACGATCGGCGGCAAGACCTACGGCGTGGCGCCCGAAGTGACCTTGAACGGGGTCAGGACGCTGAACTGTGCCGGTTCCGGCTCGCAGGCCGACGTGATCGCCGCGATGGACTGGGTCGCCCAGCACGCCGTCAAACCCGCCGTGGCCAACATGTCCTTCGGTGGTGCCAAGAACAGTGCGATCGACAGCGCGGCGTCCGGGCTGGCCCGGTCCGGGGTGTTCGTGGCGGTGGCGGCAGGCAACGAAAGCCAGGACGCGGCGAACGTCTCCCCGGCAGGCGCGGAGGGGGTGTTCCCGGTCGCGGCCTCCGACATCGGCGACAACTCGGCGTCGTTCACCAACTTCGGCTCCCTCGTCCGCCTGTACGCCCCGGGCGTGAACATCACCTCGGCGTGGCTCAACGGCGGCACGAAGACCATCAGCGGCACCTCGATGGCGTCACCCACATCGCGGGGGTCGCCGCGCTCTACAAGAGCGCCAAGGGCGACGCTTCCCAGACAGCGCTGACCGCCTGGCTGCTTTCGGTCGCTTCCAAGGGGGTCATCTCGGGAGCACCCTCCGGGACCACTATGGACCTGCTGCAAACCGGTGGGCTCTGACCGAAAGTGGGCACGGGGAACGCGGGCCGCCCAAGGCACCATCGGCGCGGCACCGTGTCGGTCGCCGAACTCGTGGATCGTGTCGGCACCGCGCGGCCTCCCACTGGCCGCCACAGCGCGGAAACCCAGCCCGCGTTCTCCTCGATTCGCCGCCGTCCGCTCGTCGCGATGAGCGCTTGCGCGGTGGTGGCCGTGGCCGCGCTGCTCGGGATAGCGCGGCTCAACCTCGGTGAAGGCCGGGGCACCCCACCCGCGGAACCGCGGCCCGTCGCGACGACCGCCGTGCCAGGGCCGCCGCCGTTTTCGGGGCCGACGATGAGTACCCATTCCGCCGTCGAGACGACCACTGTGCCGACGACCGCTGTGCCACCGACCACTGTGCCGACGACCACTGTGCCACCGACCACTGCCAACCGGCGTGGCGGCCCGACTCCTTCGCGACCGCAGGTACATCGGACCGAACCGCCCGCCGATCCCTTGGCGAGCTGGCGGCAGTTCGCCGGTCGATTCACCGGATTCCCCGGTGGTCCACCGGGGAATCGGTGAAGGGCAGGCCTCATTCAGGACGCGGCGGGCGCGTTGCCCGTCGGCGATGTCCGCTGTTTCCTATTTCGGCCAAGGGGCTTGGTCGCCAGGTGTGGTCATTCGAGCGGACATCAGGCGTTTCCGGCCGCGTCGGGACGGGATGAGGCGGTCTCCGTTCTACTGCCGTCGCGGGTTTCGCGGCCGGGTGCCGGTGCACGGTCGCGGGCGCGCTCGATCAACGCCGCGACGGCCAGCACGACCAGGTTGACACCCAGTCCCGCCAGCCCGGAGTTGACATGGCCGAGCAGGCCCGGTTCGACGAAGGTCAGCCAGACGACCACGCCTTCCCCGGCGACGAGCCCGCACAGCACCGGCACCTTGGTCACCAGCCTGCGGTTGAGGAAGCCGAGCGCGTTGGCGGGCGCGAGCTGCACGGTGCCGCTGAAGGTGAGTAGCAGCAGGTTGGCGAGCAGATCGGGACGGAAGATGCCCAGCACCAAAGCCAGCGCGCAGGCGATCACCACGGTGCCGTGGTTGATCCAGAACAG